>NZ_BDLP01000362.1:0-4323 GCF_001950415.1 Roseomonas sp. TAS13 | reverse complement strand
CCCAAGCCGGTGCCGCCCAAGCCGGAGGCGAAGCCGCAGCAGCATGCCGAGGCAAAGCCCGAGCCCAAGCCGGAACCGCCCAAGCCGCAGCCGCCGGTGCAGCAGCCCAAGCCCAGCAACCAGCAGGGCACGGGCAAGGTGCTGCCGCCGCCGAATCCCTCGGACAAGCCGGGCACCGGGCGTACGCCGCCGGCCAAGAACACGGACGAACGCTCTCAGAGCGTGCTGAGCACGCTGGAGAAGCTGCGGGCGATGCAGGCGCAGAACGAGGCGCCGAAGTCGCGCGCCAATCCGGCGCCCTCGGGCTCCACCCAGGCGGGCGGGGCGCCGACCGGGACCGCCGCGCTCAGCTCGGGCGAGAAGACGGCGCTGGCCAATACCATCAGCGAATGCTGGTCGGTGGATGGCGGCGCGCTGAACATCCGCTCGGTGATCGTGGAGATGCGGGTGGAGGTGGATTCCGGCGGCACGGTGCGGAACGTGCGCCCGAACGGCAGCGTGCCCGCCGACCCGCAGGCGCGCTCGGTCTATGAGGCGGCCCGGCGCGCGCTGCTGAACCCACAGTGTAACCCGCTGCCACTGCCGAAGGACCGGCTGGAGGCGCTGCGCAACACGGTCTTCCGCTTCAACCCGCGGGACCTGGGGCTGCGCTGAGGCGCGTCCCCCGGCATCCGCCGGCATTGCCGCAGCGGAACGATACGGCCCGCCACGCTTCGTGACGGGACAGGGGCTTGATTTGACGGCAGGACCGGGGCTTCTCCCGGTCCGAACCGGTTTTCAGGGGAAGAGACACGACGATGGACGGCCGCTTTACCCGACGTGCCGCGCTTCTGGGGGTGACCGCCGCCGCTGGCGCCATTCCGCCGCTGCGCTCGGTGCTGGCCCAGCCGGCCGCGGCCGAGAGCCGCGTGGACATCACCCGCGCCCGCACCGATCCGATCCCGATCGCGGTGCCCGCGCTGCCGGGCACACGCGGGGCGGAGATCGCCCAGGTGATCCAGAACGACCTGAAGAATTCCGGCCTGTTCCGCCCGGTGCAGAACGCTGCCTTCATCCAGAGCGCCGAGGCCGCGGCGGCGCAGCCGAACTTCCAGGACTGGCGGGTGATCGGGGCCAATGCGCTGGTGACCGGCCGCGTGGCCGACCAGGGTGGGCAGCTCCGCGTCGAGTTCCGCCTGTGGGACGTGCTGCCGGGCCAGCAGATCGAGGGCACGGCCTTCACTGCTCCGGCTGCCCAGTGGCGGCGGATCGCGCATCTGATCGCGGATGCCATCTATTCCCGCCTGCTGGGCGAGAAGGGCTATTTCGACACCCGGATCGTCTATGTCGCCGAATCGGGGCCGCGCGACCGGCGCACCCGGCGGCTCGCGATCATGGACCAGGACGGGGAGAACAACCGCTTCCTGACCGACGGGTCCTTCCAGGTGCTCAGCCCGCGCTTCCATCCGAATGCGCGGCAGATCGCCTTCATGAGCTATTACCAGAACCAGCCGCGGGTCTATCTGTTCAACCTGGACACCGGGCGGCAGGAGGTTCTGGGCCAGTTCTCCGGCATGACGCTGTCGCCGCGCTTCTCGCCGGACGGGCGGTCGGTGATCCTGAGCTATGCCAAGGGCAGCGATTCCAACATCTACGTGGTGGACCTCGCTTCGCGGCGGGAGCGGCAGCTCACCTCGGGCAACGGGCTCGACGTCTCGCCCTGCTACAGCCCCGACGGGTCGCAGATCGTCTTCAACTCCGACCGGGGCGGCGACCAGCAGCTCTATGTCATGGATGCCGGCGGCGGTGGGGTGCGGCGCATCTCCTTCGGCCGTGGCCGCTATGCCACACCCGTGTGGTCTCCGCGTGGCGACCTGATCGCCTTCACCCGCTTCGGCGGCGGCAGCTTCGCCATCGGCGTGATGCAGCCGGACGGGCGCGGGGAACGCATCCTGACCGAGGGCTGGGGCATGGAGGGGCCGACTTTCGCCCCGAACGGCCGCGTCCTTGCCTATTACCGGGAGACCCCGGCGCGGGACTCGCGCGGCAATGGCTATGGTGCACGCATGGCGATGATCGACATCGCCGGTTTCAACGAGAGGCAGATTGTGACGCCGACCGATGCAACCGATCCGAATTGGTCCCCTTTGTTGTCCTGACACGGGAGAGGCGCGGTTTGTTCGGCTTGACCGTATCGAACGGCAGCCGTAACGCCGCGATCGCGTGTTTTGTGCCCCCCGCACAGCACGAGGAAAACGGATCGATGCAAACGAAGCTGCTGGGCGCGCTGGGCGCCCTCGCTCTGCTGGCCGCCTGTTCGAACAGCAACGACCAGGCCGGGGCCGCCACGGGCGCTGGCGCCTCCGCCGGCGCCGGTGCCGGCGGGCTGGGCTCCGTCCGCCCGGGCTCGCAGGAAGACCTCGTCGCCAATGTCGGCGACCGAGTCTTCTTCGAATTCGACTCCAGCTCCGTCCGCGGCGACCAGCGCGACGTGCTGGTGCGCCAGGCCGGCTGGCTGAACCAGTATCCCCAGGTGCAGGCCACGATCGAGGGCCACACCGACGAGCGTGGCACGCGCGAGTACAACCTGGCGCTCGGCCAGCGCCGCGCCAATTCCGCCCGCGACGTGCTGGTGGCCTCCGGCGTGGCCGGCAGCCGCCTGTCCACCATCTCCTACGGCAAGGACCGCCCGGCCGCCCTGGGTTCCGACGAGTCGGCCTGGGCGCAGAACCGCCGCGCGGTCACGGTCGTCCGCTAAGGCAGGGTCCATGATGCGCCACGCGCTGCTCGCCTCCGTTTTCCTGGCTTCCCTGGCATCCGGGCCCTCCGCCCGGGCGCAGGTGGAGAGCCGGGAAGGCATCACGCTGCAGAACCAGATCCTGCAGCTTCGCCAGGAGATGGAGCAGTTGCGGGCGCGTGGGGGCGGGGGCTACGCGGCGCCCGCCCTGCCGCCTCCTTCCCGTGGCGGTGCCGCCGGGGGCGGGAGCGAACTGGTCGGGCAGCTGCTCGACCGGGTGAGTGCGCTGGAGGACGAGACCAAGCGCCTGCGCGGCCGCGTGGACCAGCTCGAATTCCAGAACCGGAACCTGCAGCAGCAGATGGAGAAGCTGCAGGGCGACACGGACTATCGCCTGCAGCAGGTGGAGCAGGGTGGCGGGGCGGCGCGCCGTTCCCAGGCCCCCGCGACGCCTGCGCCGGGCCCTGCGGCCGCCCCTCCGGCCAGTGCCCCGGCCGCTGCCGCGCCGGCCGCCGCCCCGCGCACGCCGGAACGCGCCCTGTCCGATGGGCAGGCCGCCCTGGCCCGTCGCGACTATACCGCCGCCGAGGCCGCGGCGCGGGAGGTCGTCGGTGCCCGCAGCGCGCCCCGGCAGCAGGATGCCCAGATCCTCCTGGGCGATGCGCTGCTCGGGCGGCGGGACTACCAGAACGCGGCCCTGGCCTATGACGACGCCTATCGCCGCAACCGCAAGTCCGGCCGCGCCCCGGAGGCGCTGCTCGGTCTCGCCAATGCCTTCAACGGTTTCGGGGCGAAGCGCGAGGCCTGCCAGACGCTGGACCAGCTGAACAGCGAATTCCCCAAGCCGCCCGGCAGCATCGCCAGCCAGGCGGCGCAGGCCCGGCAGCGCGCCGGCTGCCGCTGATCCGCTGACGGGCATCGCCCGGGGCGCCGCTCCCATGCCAGCCGGCGAACCGGTGGGGGAGGAGGAGTTCGCGGCCCTGATGGCGCCGCTGGGGCCCTTCGCTCCGTCCCCGCGCCTCGCGGTCGGCGTGTCGGGCGGGCCCGACAGCCTCGCCACCTTCCTTCTCGCGCATCGCTGGGCCATGGCACGTGGCGGGTCCGCGCTTGCCCTGGTGGCCGATCACGGCCTGCGCCCGGACAGCGCCGCAGAGGCCGAAGCTGTGGCGGGCCGGTTGCAGGCGAGGGGGCACGAGGTCCGTATTCTTTCCCTTGGCCTGCCTTCCGGCCCGGCCCTGCACGAAAGGGCGCGGCGGGCGCGGCTGGCGGCGCTGGAGGCGGCCGCGTCGGAAGCGGGCGCGCCCTGGTTGTTGCTGGGTCATCACCGTCGGGACCAAGCGGAGACGCTGCTGTTCCGGCTGCTACGTGGCTCGGGCGAGACCGGGCTAGCTGCCATGGCGCCCGCGCGGGCCCTGCCAAACGTGATGGTGCTGCGGCCCCTGCTGGACATGCCGGTGGCGCGGTTGGAGGCGACCGTGGCCGGTGCAGGGCTGGAGCCTGTGCGCGACCCGTCCAATGGCGATCCACGCTTCGCCCGGGCCCGGCTGCGCGCGGCGCTTGGCGCTGTCTCTTGATCACATCTACGCACAGCTCCACCGTAAGGCGAA
>NZ_BDLP01000361.1:0-4364 GCF_001950415.1 Roseomonas sp. TAS13 | reverse complement strand
TCGCCTTACGGTGGAGCTGTGCGTAGATGTGATCAAGAGACAGCCCCGGAGCCCCGCCGCATGACCGCGCGGAAAGTCATCTTCGACACCGACCCCGGCATCGACGACGCCTGCGCCCTGGCGCTGGTCGCCGCCAGCCCGGCGCTCGAACTGGTCGGCATCACCAGCGTCTTCGGCAATGCCCCGGTCGGGACCACCACCCGCAACGCCCTCTACCTCCGCCGCCGCTACGGCCTTGCCGCCCCGGTCGCCCGCGGCGCCGCCCGGCCGCTCGCCTGCCCGCCGCGCGACTTCCCCGCCTTCATCCATGGCGAGAACGGCCTCGGCGACTTCCCCCTCCCCGGCCTGGCGGAAACCGGCCAGGACCCGGCCGACCGTCCGCACGCGCTCGACGCCGCGCATTTCATCGTGGAACAGCTCCGCGCCGCGCCCGGCGAGATCACGCTGATCGCCGTCGGCCCGCTCACCAACCTCGCCATGGCACTGGACATCGATCCCGGCATCACCTCGCTCGCCGCCGAGCTCGTGGTCATGGGCGGCGCCTTCGGCACGGCCGGCCGCCCCGGCAACGTTTCCCCGGTCGCCGAAGCCAATATCTACAACGACCCGCACGCCGCCGACCGCGTCCTCACCGCGCCCTGGCCGGTGCGCCTGGTCGGCCTCGACGTCACCACCCTCTGCGTGATGAGCGGCGCCTACATGGCGGCGCTGCGCGACCGCGCGCCCGGCATCGGCGGCTTCCTGTACGATATCACCCGCTTCTACGAAGGGCTCTACCGCAGCCGCGACGGCATCGACGGCATCAACGCGCACGATGCCCTGGCCGTCGCCCGCGCCATCGACCCCACGCTCTTCACCGAGCGCCGCGGCCCCGTCCGCGCCGTCACCGAGGGCATCGCCATCGGCCAGACCATCCAGCGGGTGGAGGATATCCGATATCCCCCCGGCCCCTGGGACAACCTGCCCGCCCAGTCCATCTGCCTCACCGCCGACAACGAGCGCTTCCTGCGCCTCTACGCCGACACCCTGGCCGCCTGGGACGCCGGGCGGACGCCGCCGGCCCGCTGATCCCGGGAAACGCGCCCGGAACGCCCGGGCGGGATATCAGACAGGAAACCAGCGCTCGAACGCCTCGGTCCCCTGGGCCGTGAACAGGACGGCGCGGCTGGCCTTGTCCCGCCGCGCCCATTTCAGGGCCAGGATGCGGCTCAGGCACCGGGCTCCCAGCCGGCCCGCGAGGTGATCCTTGCGCTCGCTCCAGTCCAGGCAGGCTACGCAGGCCGCCCCCTCCCCCGCACCGGTGGGTTCCGCCACGATCCCGAAATCGCGGAAGAACCCCTCCCCGGCGGCGGTCAGGAAGATCCCCCTGTCATCCCGCCGGATGAAGCCCCGCTGCACCAGGCTTTCCAGCAGCCGGATGCCCTTCGCGCCGCCCAGATGGTCATAGCAGGTGCGGGCCTCCCGCAAGGCCGGCTCGCGCGGCCCGGTCCTGACCCTCCGGTGCCCCGTCCTCTCGGCCAGCAGCATTAGGCTTTCCAGCGTGTGCGCGACATCCGCGCCCGACAGGCGGACATAGCGGTTGCGGCCCTGCCGCACCGAGACCAGCAGCCCGGCTTCCTCCAGCTTCGCCACATGCGCGCTGGCGGTGGGCAGGCCGATGCCCGCTGACCGCGCCAGTTCGCCGACCGTCAGGGCGCGCCCGTCCATCAGTCCGGAAAGCATGTCGGCCCGCGCGGAATCGCCGATCAGCGCGGCAACGAGTGCGATGTTCGGGCCGTCCTTCATGCTTCGATGCGTAGCGAACCATTGGATGGCCTTCAAGCGCTACGGTGAGCCCCTCCTGACCAGGACCATCCGGGACTTCACCATGGAACGAGACGACGACAGGACCCGCGCGCTGGAGAAAGCCTTCGGCCATGCCAGGCAGCACCTGGAGGGCGAGCGCACACGCCCGGTCGGCGCGACGGCGACAGGTGCGGAACTGCGCCGCCGCCTCGGCCATCTGCTGACGGATGCGGGCATCCCCGCCGCCCGGGTGATCGACGACCTCGCGCGCGACGTCGAGGGCGGCCTCCTTGGCAGCACCGGCGGCCGCTTCTTCGGCTGGGTCATCGGCGGCACGCTGCCGGCCGCGCTGGGGGCGGACTGGCTGACCTCGGCCTGGGACCAGAACGCCGCCATCCACGCCTGCAGCCCGGCGGAAGCGGTGATCGAGGAGATCGCGGGGGAATGGCTCAAGGACCTCCTCGGCCTCCCCGCCGAAGCCAGCTTCGCCTTCGTCACGGGGACGCAGGCGGCGCACCTGACCTGCCTCGGCGCCGCGCGCCACAGCCTGCTGCGCCGCCTCGGCTGGGATGTGGAGGAACAGGGGATGCCGGGGGCGCCCCGCATCCGGGTGCTGACGAGCAGCGAGCGGCACGGTTCCGTCGAACGCGCCCTGCGCCTGCTCGGCTTCGGCACCGCCGCCATCGAACACCTTCCCTGCGGCGAGGACGGTTGCCTGCCCCCGGAGACCCTGGCGCGGGCCCTCGCGACCGGCGGGGACGTACCCGCGATCGTGGTGCTGCAGGCCGGCGATCTCAATATCGGCGCCTTCGACCCTTTCGCGGCGCTGATCCCCATCGCCCGGAAGCACGGGGCCTGGGTCCATGTCGATGGCGCCTTCGGCCTCTGGGCGGCGGCAAGCCCGTCCCACCGGCACCTGACCGCGGGCGCCGCCCTCGCGGACTCCTGGACCTGCGACGGGCACAAATGGCTGAACACGCCCTTCGACTGCGGCTATGCCTTCGTCCGGGACCGCGAGGCGCACCGGGGCAGCTTCTCGCACCGGACCAGCTACGCACCGGCCGCCGGCGACGCGCGCGACCAGATCGACTGGAACCCCGAATGGTCGCGGCGCGGCCGCGCCGTGCCGACCTATGCCGCCATCCGCGAGCTCGGGCGCCAGGGCATCGCCGGCTTGGTCGAGCGCAGTTGCGCGCATGCCCGGGAACTCGTCACGCGGATCGGCGCCCTCCCGGGCGCGGAGGTCGCATGGGCACCGGTCATCAACCAGGGGCTCCTGCGCTTCCAGGACGAACGCGCCGGCGCGACGGACGAGGACCACGACCGGCGCACCGACACGGTCATCCAGGGAATCGTCGCGACCGGCGAAGCCTTCTTCGGCGGCACCACATGGCGGGGCAGGCGCTGCATGCGCGTGTCCGTCTGCAACTGGCAAACCGGCCGCGACGACATCGAACGGGCCGTCGAAGCCGCCCGGCAGGCCCTGGACGCCACCCGGCCGCCGTCCTGACCCCCGCCACCGGGGCACCTCCACCCGGCCGGTCGCTTCCCTCCGGCCGGGAACCGCTCCGGGAGCGGCCGGACCGATCCCGCGCCGCCTCAGGCAAAAGCCCAGCGCAGCGTCCGCGCCACCCCGCGCACCCCGCCCCGCACCAGCGGCGCGGCCAGCAGCGGCACCTCCAGCCCATGCATCCGCCGCGCCCAGAGCGGCAGCAGGTCCACCGCCGCCCGTCCCGCCAGCGCCCGCAGCGGCTCCGCCTTCCCCGTTCCGGGCGAGAGCACCAGCCCCGCCACCTCCCGCGTCCGGCCGTCACACCGCAGCCCGGGCCGCATCGCCTCGATCAGCCGCCGCGCCTCGCCCCGGCTGCGCGGCACCGGCGCGGCGCCCAGCGCCTCCCCGACCCTGGCCATCTCGGCGACATAGCGGTCCTGCTCCGCCGCGCTCAGATCCGGCGCGGCATAGCGCATCCCCGCCTCCAGAAAGCTGACCACCTCCGTCACATGCACCCAGGCCAGCAGCGCCGGGTCATCCGCCGCATAGGGCGTCCCGTCCGGCAGCACCCCCCGCACCCGCGCATGGATGCCGCGCACCCGCGCCGCCACCGCCGCGGCCTCCTCCGGCCCGCCATAGGTGGTGAGCGCGATGAAGCGCGCCGTCCGCCGCAGCCGCCCGCTCATGTCGGCGCGGAAATCCGAATGATCCCAGACCCCCGCCAGCACCGCCGGGTGCAGCATCTGCAGCAGCAGCCCGGCCATGCCGCCCACCATCATCGCCGCCACGTCGCCATGCAGCCGCCAGGCCACCGAACCCGGCCCGAACCAGCCATCCTCCCGCCGCGCCACCGGCCGCTCGCCGCGGGCGGCATCGTTGAACAGCCCCCGCACCTCGGCGACGATGGCGCGCTTCAGCGGCCGCGCCAGCGGCGCCGGCAGCAGCGTGGCAAAGAGAGGGGACGGCGAGGCTTCGGACATGCCGCACCATGTCGGCACGCCCGCCGCAAGCGGAAGGGGCATCCCCGCCAACCCGCCCCGGAGCCGGCCTCCGGGAACCCGCCCCCCGGAAGCCCCCGCCCCTATTC
>NZ_BDLP01000360.1:0-4395 GCF_001950415.1 Roseomonas sp. TAS13 | reverse complement strand
CGCCTTACGGTGGAGCTGTGCGTAGATGTGATCAAGAGACAGGTTCGAGGACGAGCTGAGGCGGCTGGGCCAGGTCCTGGGCGCGGCACGGGACTGGGACGTCTTCTGCGAGGAGACCCTGCCCGAGGCCGGCAAGGAAGAAGGCACGGCAGAGTGGGTCGCCCTGCTGCGTCCGGCCGCCGAGGAATGCCGGGTGGAGGCCCATGCCGCCATGCTGGAGGAGCTGCGCCGGCCGGCGCTGGGCGCGCTGGTGCTGGGCCTCGCCGGCTGGGCGGAGGACCCTGCCGTGCTGGGCGGCGTGGCGGTGGGCAAGCCGCTGGCCAAGGTCGCGCCCGGGTTGCTGGAAGGGGTCGCCCGCAAGGTCCGCCGGCGCGGCAGGAAGATCCGGCACCGCTCGATGGAGGAGCTGCATTCTCTGCGAAAGGCACTGAAGCGGCTGCGCTATGGCCTGGAGTTCCTGTCCGGTCTCTGCCCCGAAAAGGCGTTGCGGCGCTACCTCCAGGGCTGCAAGGAATTGCAGGAGGATCTGGGCGGGCTGAACGACGCCGTGACCGCCATCGCCATGGCGGAGAAGCTGGTGGCGCGCCGTGGCACGGAACTGGCGCCCGCCATGGCCGGGCTGGCGCAATGGGCCGAGGCACGGCGCGAGGCAGCCGTCGCCCGGCTGCCCGAGGACTGGAAGGCCTTCCGCGACCTGCCCCTGCCGCCGGTGGATTGATCCACCCGTTCCGGCGTTGTCCTCCGGGGCCGGCCGCCGGGCGGAGAGGCGCCGCCTCTCCGCCCGGACCCCTACTCCGCCAGGACACTGCTTGCCCTGTACCCGGTTCGCCGGCGCCCGTGATGGCCGTTGGTCTGTGGGCCGGTCCCCGGAAGCAGGTGGAAACGTGGGGCTCCCGGAAAGCAGGATACGATGACCGCGCGGGAGGCACCGGCATCCTGCCGGAGAGCATGGCTCTCCGGCGCGATCCGTCCGGCAACAGGCGCCAGCGAAGGGGAGGTCCAGGACCCTCAGGGTCCTGGCGGATAGGGGGGCGGGGGAAAGGCAGCGCCTTTCACCCGGGACGGCGCAACGCCGGACGTGACGCCCAACCCGGCTGGTGGAAGCGTGACGCCCGGGTGGCCTACATCCCGCCGATGTAGTTGGGGCCGCCGCCGCCTTCGGGGGTGGTCCAGACGATGTTCTGGGTGGGGTCCTTGATGTCGCAGGTCTTGCAGTGGACGCAGTTCTGCGCGTTGATCACCAGGCGCACATTGGCATCCCCGGCCTCGACCTCGGCGTTCTGGCCACCGGGGCCTTCCACGGCCTGCGGGTCGGGCTCGCCCTTCAGCTCGCGCTCCGCCTCCGGCCCCACGGCCTCATAGACCGCGGCGGGGCAGTAGCGGCTTTCGGGGGATCGGAAGCGGTCCCAGTTCACCGCCTTCCAGCGCGACGGGTCCTTGAGCCTCAGGTGGACCGGCTGGTCCTCCTCGTGGTTGGTGTTGCTCAGGAAGACGCTGGAAAGCCGGTCGAAGCTCAGCACCCCGTCCGGCTTCGGGTAGCGGATGCGCTCGGACTTGCTGGCGTCGCGCAGCGTCTCGTGGTCCGCATGGTGCTTCATCGTCCAGGGCGCCTTGCCCTTGAAGACATAGGTGTCGAGCGCCGCATTGGCCATGCCGCCCCAGAAGCCGAGCCTGGCGAAGCCCGGGCGGATGTTGCGCACGCCCTTCAGCTCCTCGGTGATCCAGCTTTCCCGGATGCCGCGCGGATAGGCGTCGAGCACGGCGCGGCGGTCGCCGGCCAGGGCCTCCGCCACGGCTTCCGCCGCCACCATGCCGCTCTTCATGGCGAGGTGCGTGCCCTTGATCTTGGGCACGTTCAGGAAGCCCGCGCCATCGCCGATCAGCAGCCCGCCGGGGAAGGCGAGCCGCGGGACGGCCTGCCAGCCGCCCTCGTTCAGCGCGCGGGCGCCATAGGCGATGCGCTTGCCGCCTTCGAGGAACTTCCGCACCTCGGGATGGGTCTTGAAGCGTTGGAACTCATCGAAGGGGGCCAGCCAGGGGTTGGGATAGTCCAGCCCGACCACGAAGCCGATCGAGACCAGGTTCTCGCCCAGCATGTAGAGCCAGGAGCCGCCATAGGTGTCCTTGGGCAGCGGCCAGCCGACCGAATGCCAGATCAGCCCGGGCGTGTGCTTCTCCCTGGGGATCTCCCACAGCTCCTTGATGCCCAGCGCATAGGTCTGCGGCATGGCCTCGGCACGCAGGTCGAAGACCTCCTCCAGCCTGCGGGTCAGCGATCCGCGGCAGCCCTCGCCGAACAGCGTGTAGGTGGCGCGCAGCTCCATGCCCGGCTGGTAGTTCGGGCCTTCCTCGCCGTCGCGCGTGATGCCCATCATGCCGGCCACCACGCCCTTCACCTGACCATCCTCGATGATCGTCTCGGAAGCGGCGAAGCCCGGATAGATCTCGATGCCCAGCGCCTCGGCCTTCGCCCCCAGCCAGCGGCAGACATTGCCCAGGCTGACGATGTAGTTGCCGTGGTTGTTCATCTGCGGCGGCGTGGGCAGCTTGAAGGCGCGCTTCGCGGTCAGCAGCATGAAGCGGTCGTCGGTGGCGGGTGTCGCCAGGGCCGGCGGGTCGTCGCGCCAGTCGGGGAGCAGCTCGTCCAGGGCGCGCGGCTCGATCACCGCGCCGGAGAGGATATGCGCCCCGACCTCGGAGCCTTTCTCCACCACGCAGACCGTCGCATCGGGTGCCACCTGCTTCAGCCGGATCGCCGCCGCGAGCCCGGCCGGCCCGGCGCCCACGATCAGCACGTCGAATTCCATTGCCTCGCGTTCGGCCAAGGTTCCGCGCCCTCCGCTCTCTTTATATCCAGAGGCAAGGGTGTAGCCTCGCCCCCGGTTGCACGGAACCCCGTCCCGGGCCGATATCAGCCCCCATGGATGACGCCGCGGATACCCAGCAGGACGGGAACGCCTTACGCGAGGCGTTGCTGGCGGCGCTGTCGCTGCAACTGGGCTGGGGGGTGGACGAGGCGCTGGAAGCGGCGCCCCGGGACCGGACCGTGCCCAGGCCGGAAGCGGCCACGCCCGGCGTGGCGGCCAGCTCCACCGCCTGGTCCGCGCCCGGACGGGTGGCGGGGGCGGTCCGGGACGCAGGGAGCAGCGCGGGGGCCAGGGAGGAAGCCAGTGGCGGCCTGTTCCCCGGCGATGCCGCGCCGCCGTCCCCGGCACCGCGCCGCCCGGCGCCCCGCCCGGCCGAGGTGCTGGCCCCCGCCGCGTTGCGCGCCGCCGATCTGGCGGCCGGGGCGGACAGCCTGGAGGCGCTGAAGGCGGCGATGGAGCGTTTCGACGCCAGCTTGCGCGACACGGCGACCAACATCGTCTTCTCGGACGGCGTGGCGGAAAGCGGGCTGATGCTGATCGGCGAAGCCCCCGGCGCCGACGAGGACCGGCTGGGCAAGCCCTTCGTCGGCGTCTCGGGGCGGCTGCTGGACCGCATGGTGGCGAGCATCGGCCTCGACCGCACCCGCAACTTCTACCTGACCAACATCCTCTGCTGGCGCCCGCCGGGGAACCGCACGCCCACGGATGCGGAGGTCTCGCTGTTCCTGCCCTTCGCCCGGCGGCATATCGCCCTGGCACGCCCGCGGCATGTCGTCCTGCTCGGCGGCACGGCGGCCAAGGCCCTGCTGGGTGCGCGGGAGGGCATCACCCGCCTGCGGGGCCGATGGCACCGGCTGGAGATCGAGGGGCTGGGCACGGTGCCCGCCCTGGCGACGCTGCACCCGGCCTATCTGCTGCGGCAGCTCTCGGCCAAGCGGGAGGCCTGGCAGGACCTGCTCATGCTGCGTCGCGCCCTGGATGGCGAAGTCCCCAAGGGGTTCTGAGAGCCGGGCAAAACCGGAACGACTCGATTCGCGTATTGCGGGGCGAAGCTCGTATAACGATTTTGTGAAGTCGGAAAGCCCAGTGCGGCAAAGGATTTCCGGCCAAACGTCTCAATCAATGAGACGTTTCTCATCGAAAGAGGGTTGTCACTGGCCTCACGCCTCCGTTAACCGCTCCGGCATGGGAGTTCATCGCCGACGGACCTTGAAACAAGAGGGCCTTTCCGACCTACCTCGGCGCGCTCGCGGCGCCGCCCGCCACCGTCCCCGGCACAGCATCCGCCACATGGCCCGGCGTGTGGCCCAGCGTATGGCTCACCTGGGCCTGCTGCTTTTCGCCACCACCGCCATCGGCGTGCCGGTGGCCTTCCACGCCAAGCCCGCCCATGCCGCCGCGGCGCGGGAGGAGGCCGGCGGCCAGCGCAAGACCCGCACCGGCGCCTCGTCACCGCTGCCCGGCAACCGTGAGGTGGCCCTGGCTCCCGCGGTCCGTCCCGGCACCGCCATCGGCCTGCCCGAGCCGC
>NZ_BDLP01000359.1:0-4405 GCF_001950415.1 Roseomonas sp. TAS13 | reverse complement strand
GCCCTGGGCGGCGCGGTGGTAGGCTGGGCCGGGGCGGCGCCGGCCTATGCCCTGGCCACGGCGCTGTCGTTGCTGGCGGCACTGCTGCTCCGCAGTCTGCCGGACGGCACGGGGCATGGCAGGGGCCAGCGGAAACGGCGCCATCCCCTGGCCGAGCTGCGTGAGGGGGCGGTCTTTGTGCTGTCGCATTCGCTGCTGCGCCCGGTGCTGGTCACGGCGACGCTGTTCAACACCGCCTGGTTCCTGCTCCAGGCCGTCTATGTGGTTTATGCGGTGGAACGGCTCGGGCTGGGGGCCGGGGGAGTCGGCCTGACCCTGGGCCTCTATGGGCTGGGCATGGTGGCGGGTGCCGCGGTCGCGCCCCGGCTGATGCACAGGTTGACCTTCGGGGCGACCATCGCCCTGGGGCCATTGGGGGCGCTGCTGGCCTCGCTGCTGATGCTGGCGACCCTGGCCTGCCCGCCGGGCACCTGGCCCGGCGCCGCGCTGGCGGGGATGTCCTGCCTGCTTTTCGGCGCGGGGCCGATCCTCTGGACCATCGCCACCACCACCCTGCGGCAATCCGTCACGCCACCCGGGCTGCTGGGCCGGGTCTCGGCCACGATCGTGACGGCGACCTTCGGCGCCCGTCCGCTCGGCGCGGCACTGGGGGCTCTGCTGGCGAGCCAGGGCGGCATGGAAGCCTGTCTCTGGGCTTCGTCGCTGGGTTTCGCCGCGCAGTTCCTGGTGCTGTCACGCTCGCCGGTGCCGCGCCTTGCCCGTCAGCCCGACATGGCCTGACACGGACAGGAGCCCGGTCCGGCTCTGGGCGAGAGGCGCTGCCTCTCGCCCAGGGATAAAGCCCGATCCAGGTTCCGGTGCACGAGGGGGCTGTGGCAAGGCCCGGCCGGGGCCTTCGCCCCGCGATCAGTCCTTCCCGCCCGGGGAATCCTTCTGACCCTCGCCGGCCGTGTCCTGGCGGACGCCGATATTCACCGGGCCGCTGCTCTTCTCGCCCGGCTTCCCGGCGACCGAATCCTCCGTCTCGCGCTCGTAGTCGGCGGGGTTCACGCCCTTGCTCTTCGGGTCGTGCTGTTCGTCATTGGGGTCGTGCGGCCCGACATTGGACGGGCGCGCGGTCTTGGTGCCGCCGCCCCAGTTCTTGAATTCCTCGCTCAGGGTCTCTTCGGCCATGGATGAAGCCTCCTCAAAGGAGGACAACGCCGGGCGGGGGTGAGGGTTGTGGGGAAGGGGGCATCAGGAAGCGGCGCCCACCACCGCCACGGGGCCTTCCGCGATCCGCTCCGCCACCGGGGAGAGAGCGCCCAGCAGAGCGGAACGCAGCGAGGCCAGCTTGCGCTCGTTCTCCACCTTCAGGCCGAACACGTCCTTCACGTAGAAGACGTCCACCGCCCGCACGCCATAGGTGGTGATATGGGCCGAGGCGATCTGCAGCCCCTGCTCGCTGATCGCGGTGGTGACGTCGTGCAGCAGGCCGGGCCGGTCGCGCGCGTTCACCTCGATCACGGTGTGGGAGGCGCTGGCGTGGTTGTCCAGCACCACGCGCGGCGGGACGGTCACGGCGCGCAGGCGCGAGGGTTCGCGCCGCACCTTGCGGATCTCGTTCAGCAGGCGGATCTGGCCGGACAGCGCCTGCTCGATGAGGACCGAGAGCCGGGCCAGACGGTGCGGCGCCTCCAGCATCCCGCCATTGGCGTCCTGCACCCAGAAGGTGTCGAGCGCCATGCCATTGGTCATGGTGTGGATGCGGGCGTCCACGATGCTCGCCCCGCCCAGCGCCAGCGCGCCCGCGACCTGGGCAAAGAGGCCCGGATGGTCGGCGGCATAGACCGTCACCTCGGTCACGGCGCGGGATTCCAGCACGCGGGTCCGCACCGTCAGGGGGGCGCCGGTCGCCTCGGCCTCCCGCATCATGGTGGCGTGCCGGGCATGGGTGGCGGCGTCGAAGGAAAGCCAGTAGCCCGGGTAGCCGGCGCCCAGGAAGCGTTCCACCGCCTCCTTCGGCCATTCGGCGAGCAGCGAGGCGGCGGCCTGCTTGGCCCGGGCCACGCGCACGTCGCGCTCCGGCACGGAAAGCCCGCCGGCCAGAACCTCGGCCACGCGCCAGTAGAGCTCGCGCAGCAGGGTGGCCTTCCAGCCGTTCCAGACCTTGGGGCCCACGGCGCGCATGTCGGCGACGGTGAGCACCAGCAGCAGGCGCAGCCGCTCGGGCGACTGCACCACCTCGGCCAGGTCGAGGATGGTCTTGGGGTCGTCGATGTCGCGCTTGAAGGCGGTCTGGCTGACCAGGAGATGGTTCAGCACCAGCCAGGAGACGGTCTCCGTCTCCTCCGGCGTCAGGCCCAGGCGCGGGCAGATGTCGAGGGCGATGGCGGCGCCGAGCTCGGAATGGTCGCCGCCGCGGCCCTTGGCGATGTCGTGCAGCAGCGTCGCGACATAGAGCGCGCGGCGGGACTGGATCTGCCCGATCAGCTCGGAGGCCACGGGGGCGATGTTGTCCAGCCCGCCCTCGTCGAGCCCGTTGAGGACGCGCAGCGCCTCGATCGTGTGCTCCTCGACCGTATAGACGTGGTAGGTGTCGAACTGCATCAGCCCGACGATGCGCGCCCAGTCCGGCAGGTAGCGGGACAGGAAGCCGACCTCGTTCAGCACGCGGGTCCAGCGGGCGGAATGCGGGCCGGTCAGCAGGTTCAGGAACAGGTCCCCCGCCGCCGGGTCGTCGCGCAGCTTCGAGGCATGCCGGGCCGAGCGGATCAGCGCCCGCTGGGTGAGGGGGTGCAGCTCCAGCCCATGGTCGCGGGCGGCGCAGAGCAGGCGGAGCATGATCGCCGGGTCGGCGGCGATGTCGTGGCCGGCGGCGAAGATCGCCTTGCCGTCCGCCAGCGCCACGCCGGCGGCCGCGAGATCCGGGCTGCCGGCGGGGACCAGCGCCGGCGGCCCCATCGTGGCGCGCTCGATCGCCGGTTCCAGCAGGCGCGACAGGCGCACCACGTCCCGCGCGGTGAGGAAGAAGTGCTTCATGAAGCGCTCCACCCCGTCCTGCTTGCCGTGCCGGGTATAGCCCATGCGGGCGCCCACCACCGGCTGCAGGTCGAAGGTCAGGCGTTCCTCGGCACGGCCGGTGACGTAGTGGAGGTGGAAGCGCACCGTCCAGAGGAAGCTCCAGGCGCGGCGGAAGGCGCGGGCCTCGTCGGCCGTGAGCAGGCCGCCGCCCGGGCTGTCCTTGCCGACGAGCTGCCACATCTTCTGCGTGCCGAAGGCATAGCTGGCGAACCAGTACATGGTCTGGAGGTCGCGCAGGCCCCCGCGCCCCTCCTTGATATGAGGCTCCACCAGATAGGGGCTGTCGCCGTAGCGCTTGTGGCGCTGCTGCCGCTCCGTCCGCTTGGCGGCGAAGAACTGGCCGATGCCCCATTCCCGCCGGGCCGTGGCGAAGCCCTCGGCGAACTCGGCAAAGATCGGCTGCTCGCCGGACAGGAAGCGGGCCTCCAGCAGCGCCGTCTGCACCGTGGCGTCGGCGCGCGCATCCTCCAGGCATTCGGCGATGGAACGGGTGGCGTGGCCGACCTTCAGCCCCAGGTCCCAGAGCAGGTAGAGCATGAACTCCACCATCCGCTGCCCGCTGGCGCCCAGCGGCTGGCGGGAGACGAAGAGCAGGTCGATGTCGCTGAAGGGCGCCAGCACGCCGCGGCCATAGCCGCCGGTGGCGGCCAGGGCGAAGGCGGGCTCGCCCTCCGCCTGTCCCACCACGGCGAGACTGTAGTCGTGGATCGAGCGGATCAGCCCGTCCATCAGCGCGCCGAGGCGGCGGCCGGCGATCAGCCCGGGCAGGGCGCCCGCCTCGAACTCCTCCTGCACGCTGGACTGCACCCGGCCGAGGCGGCGGCGCAGCAGCAGCAGCGCGGCGTCGCGGGGAACGGGGGTGCGCGCCTCCATCCCGCCGCCGGAGCCCGCCGGGGGAAGCAGAGCATCGATCAGGGCCTGCATGTCCTCAGGGGAGCAGGCTGCCGCGGTGTCCTGGCTGTCGCCGAAGAGTTTCATCAACGTGAAGATAGGATGGGCTGGGGCGACTTGACAGTCACCTCCGCTGCACCTGCGAGGCTTTTGAGCCGGTAGAGGGCCTCCAGGGCCTCGCGCGGGGACATGGCATCGGGGTCCATCGCCTCCAGGCTCTCGCGCAGGGCCTTGTCCGGGGCCGCTGGTTCCGGGTCCGTATGGAATCTCCCATCCCATGCAACACCCGGCGAAAAATGCTGCGGTGCCGGGTCCACGGGGTCCGGCCGGGCGGCCCGCAGCAGCGGCAGTTCCTCCTCCAGCGGGTCGAGGCCCTTCGCCCGGGCCTCCAGCGCCGCCAGCACCGATTCGGCCCGCGCCACCACCGCGCGCGGCACGCCGGCCAGCCGGG
>NZ_BDLP01000358.1:0-4412 GCF_001950415.1 Roseomonas sp. TAS13 | reverse complement strand
GCCTCGTGGGCGGGGGCCAGGGCGAGCGCTGAGACGCACGCCTCCGAAGCGTTCCGCCACCTCGGACGTTGCGCTGGGAATGCCACCGCCGCCGGGACGCGGCCGCGACAGGAGCCAGCCGACCATGACGCCTCGACGCAACCTTCTCCTCGGTCTCGCCGCCGGGGGACTCGCCGTAGGCCACGCCGCCCGCGCCCTGGCCCAGCACGGCCCCGGCCAGCTTCCGGGCATGGGGCCGCAGCCGGACCTGCCCGCGCCGAACACGGCGCACCGCGTGGTCAACCGCTCCCATGGCGGCGGCTGGCCCGCCGGGCGGAGGCCGCAGGCGCCGCGGGGCTTCACCGTGACGGCCTTCGGAACGGACCTCGACAATCCCCGCATGATCCTGCCCCTGCCGGACGGCCGGGTGCTGGTGTCCGAGGCGCCGCGCGCCAACCGCGTCACCCTGCTGCACGCCCCGGACCGCGCGGGCCAGGCCGGCGGCCGGACCCTGCTGCTGGAGGGGCTGAACCGGCCCTTTGGCATGGCGGTGCTGGGCGATTCCCTCTTTGTCGCCGACACCGACGCGCTCCTGCGCTTTCCCTGGAATGATGGGCGCGGAAAGATCACGGCGCCGGGGCGGAAGCTCCTCGACCTGCCGGCCGGGGGCTACAACAACCATTGGACGCGCAACCTGCTGCCGGCGCGGGACGGGCGCAGCCTCTTCGTCAGCGTGGGGTCCGGCAGCAACGTGGCCGAGCACGGGCTGGAGAACGAGCGCCGCCGCGCCTGCATCCTGCAGGTGGATCTGGACGGCTCGAACGAGCGCCTCTTCGCCGGCGGGCTGCGCAACCCCGTCGGCATGGCCTGGGAACCCGGCTCGGGCGAACTCTGGACCGTGGTGAACGAGCGCGACAACATCGGCGACGACCTCGTGCCCGACTACCTGACCCATGTGCGGCAGGGCGGCTTCTATGGCTGGCCCTTCAGCTATTTCGGGACGCACATCGACCCCCGCATGCGGGAGAAGATGGGGAGCCGGGAGCGGGAGCTGGTGGCCCGCGCCATCGTGCCGGACTACGCGCTCGGGCCGCACACCGCCTCGCTCGGGCTGGATTTCTCCACCGGCGGCGCCTTTCCGGCGGAATGGCGCGGCGGCGCCTTCATCGGCCAGCGCGGCTCCTGGAACCGCACGGCCTTCGCCGGCTACCGCGTGCTCTACCTGCCCTTCGCCAATGGGCGCCCGAGCGGTCCCGCGCGGGATTTCCTCACCGGCTTCATGGCCGATCCGGAAACGGGACAGGTGTATGGCCGCCCGGTCGGCGTCGCCATGGATGCCGTGGGCGCGCTGCTGGTGGCCGATGACAGCGGCAACACCGTCTGGCGCGTCACCGCCACCGGCTGACGCAGACATGGCAGGGGAGGCGCCCCCGCCATCGCCGCCCGCGTCAGCCGAAGCGGAAGCCGGACAGCGCCTTGCCCATCACCCGGTCGCTGTAGTCGCGCTGGCCGGAGTCCTCCCCGGCGGCGCCGGCGGCGAGGAGCAGCGGGATCAGGTGCTCCTCGCGCGGATGGCAGGCGCGGGCGCCGGGGGCATGCTCCCAGTCCTGCAACAGCCGGTCGCGCTGCTCGGGCGGTGCGGTCACGGCCTGGGCGAGCCAGCCGTCGAAGGCCACCGACACCTCGTCGTTCACCCCATCCGGCCGCATGAAGTGGCGGAGGTTGTGATAGGTCATGCCGGTTGCCACGATCAGCACCCCCTCGTCCCGCAGCGGCGCCAGCGCCCGGCCCAGGGCGAGATGCGCCGCCGGGTCCAGGTCCTCGCGCACGGAAAGCTCCACCACCGGGATCTCTGCCTCCGGAAAGGCCAGAAGGAAGGGGATGAAGACGCCGTGGTCGAAGCCGCGCGCCGCGTCCCCGGCGGACTCGATCCCGGCCCGCCCCAGGAGCTCCTGCACCCGCGCCGCCAGTTTCGGGGAGCCGGGGGCCGGGTAGCGCAGCTCGTAGGTGTGCGGCGGGAAGCCGTGATAGTCGAAGAGCAGCGGCGGTTGCGTGCCGGTGGTGACGGTGGGCACCGCCGTCTCCCAATGGCCGGAAACGACCAGGATCGCCTTCGGCCGCGCGGGCAGGCGCCGCGGGATGCCGCGCAGGTGTTCCGCCATCCGGTCCCAGGTGTTCGGCCAGTCCATGAAGAAGCAGGGGCCGCCGCCATGCGGAATGAAGATCACGGGTTGGCGGGGTGTCGGGGTGGTCATGGTCGGCGTCTCCTTGGCGGGCTTCGCCACGGCCGCTTCGATGCGCGGCGTGGCAGGAGGTTCAGGCAGGGCGCGGGCCGCCGGGGAAGCGCTCCGCGCCGTCCGTCGCGTCAGGCATGCACCGGCTGGCGCGGCGCGGCGGGCAGCGGGGTCGGCTTCAGCGCCAGGGCGCCATCGCCCAGCAGGGCCTGGGCGAAGAGGGCTACGGCCCAGAAGGCGGGGTATTCCCAGCCGCCGCCGGCATTGGTGAAAAAGAACCCGCTGGCCCCATGCACGGTGAGGATGGCGCCGACCAGCACGGGGATCAGCACCAGCGCGGCCAGCCGGGCCCAGACGCCCAGGATCAGCGCCATGGCGCCGAGGACCTCGACGGTCATCGTGGCATAGGCAAGGGCCGGCGGCAGGCCGAGCTTGCCGAAGAAGGCGGCCGTGCCGGCGGGAGTGAAGATGAGGATCTTCAGCCCGGCATGGGCCAGAAACAGCACGCCGAGCGAGAGCCGCAGGAGGAGTGCGCCCCAGGGAGCGGTGTTGGGGGCAGTGTGAGGGGCGGTCATCGGGGGAGGGTTCTCCGTCGGAATCTGTGCCGGTGGAGATGCACCCTCGCCGGCCGGGGGATAATCGGTCTATTCCGGAACTCACCTCACACCGGGAGAGTGGGCCGGGCCGATGCTGGATCGCGTGACGGGCATGCAGGTCTTCGCGCGGGTGGCCGGGCTGGGCAGCTTCTCCGCCGCCGCCCGGGCGCTGGGCCTGTCCCAGACCATGGTGACCAAGCATGTCGCGGCGCTGGAGGAACGCCTCGGCGTGCGGCTCCTTCACCGCACGACACGCCGGCTTTCCCTGACCGAGGCGGGGCGGGGCTTCCTCGATTCCTGCCTGCGCCTGCTGCCGGAGATCGAGGAGGCCGAGCGCGCCGTCTCCGCCGACCGGCTGGAGCCGCGTGGGCTGCTGCGGCTCAACGTGCCGGTTTCCTTCGGCACGCGGCATGTGGCGCCGCTGCTGGCGGAATTCTGCCGCCGCCATCCGCGCGTGACCGTGGAGCTGGGCCTGAACGACCGGCTGGTGGACCTGGTGGAGGAAGGCTGGGACCTGACCATCCGCATCCGCCGCATGGGCGACAGCAGCCTGGTGGCGCGGCGCCTGGCGCCGGTGCGGATGGCGGTCTGCGGCGCGCCCTCCTACCTCGCCACGCACGGCACCCCGGGGCGGGTGGAGGACCTGCGGCGGCACGCCTGCCTCGGCTATACGCTGTCGGAGGCGATGGGCCCGGATCGCTGGGTCTTCGGGGAGCAGGGGCAGGTCCCGGTACCGGTCGGCGGCAGCCTGCGGGCCAACAACGGCGATGCGCTGCGCGAGGCCGCCATCGCCGGGCACGGGCTGATCTACCAGCCGGTCTTCCTGCTCGACGAGGCCCTGCGCGACGGCAGGCTGGTGGAGATCGGGCTGGACCAGCCTGCGATGGGCTGGCTCGGCATCCATGCCGTGCAGCCGCCACTGCCGGCAGGAGCGGGACGGCAGGCGCCCGCCAAGACAAGGGCGATGGTGGCATATCTCGCGGAGGCCTGGGTGCCGGAACCACCCTGGGAGAAGAACCTGCCCCGGCGGTGAGCCGGACCCCCGGAGAAGCACCGGCGCCAGATGCACGCGGCCCGCTTCCGTCCCGCCAATGAGGCGGCCAGCGGATTACTTGGGGCTGCGGCCCATCGGCGCCGCGGTCTTTATGCCTTCTTTACGCGGACGGCCGATGCGGCAAATATCGCCTTTACATGGCCGGGCCTATTCTTCCCGCATGCCAAACATCCGCACGGCGGCGCCCGCGCCCGCGCCCGCGCCCGCGCCCCGGCCTTCCCAGGCCTCCACGGCCCGGACGGTCCCGCTCCCCCTGGCCCTGCTGAGCCGCCCTGCGCGGCTGCAGCGCCTGCTCGCCCCCGGCGCGGCGCCGGGCGGCGATCTCCTCGATGCGGTGGAGACGCAGCCGCACGACCGCGTGCTGATCATCGGTGGCGGCAGCGCCGACCTGCTCTGTGCCACGGTGCGCCGGGGCTGCCGTTCGGCCACTTGCGTCACAGACCCCCCGGCCCATCCTGTCGCGGCCGAGGTCGTGGTGGCGCCCCGCCTGCACAGCGAGGACGAGGCCCTGTCGGTGGCCCGCTCCGCCCGCCATGCCCTGGCCGAAGG
>NZ_BDLP01000357.1:0-4420 GCF_001950415.1 Roseomonas sp. TAS13 | reverse complement strand
TCGCCTTACGGTGGAGCTGTGCGTAGATGTGATCAAGAGACAGGGCGGTGGCGGCCTCGATGGCGGCGGCGGCGAAGATCGCCACCGGCACGGACAGGGGCAGCACCAGGATGGGCAGCAGGGCCGCGCCGCGCCGCGCGCCCAGCGTCAACGCCGCGCCGAGCGTGCCGAGCAGCGACAGCACCACCCCGGCCAGGGCCAGGGCGGCGCAGGCGGCGGGCCAGGCCGCGGGATCAAGGTTCAGCATGGCGCCGGCCAGCGGCACCGCCACCACCAGCGGCAGGCCGGTGGTCAGCCAATGGCCGGCGGCCTTGGCCAGCGCCAGGGCGGCCGGCGAAAGCCCGGACAGCAGCAGCAGGTCGAGCGAGCCATCCTCGGCCTCCGCTCCGAAGAGCCGGTCCAGCGGCAGCAGCGCGGCCAGAAGCCCGGCCGCCACCAGCGCGCCGGGTGCGAGGCGCGCCAGGGCCTCCGGACTTGGGCCGACGCCGAAGGGGAAGAGAGAGCAGACCACGAGGAAGAACAGCATTGCGGCCAGTGCATCGCCCGGGTGGCGGAGCGCGAGGCGCAATTCCCGCGACAGCACGGCAAGCCAGGGCTTCACCGCCTTTTCCCCGCGATCGGACAGGTCCCGGTCACAGCGTGATCTCCCGCATCTCCGGCAAGGGAAGCGGCAGGTGCGTGGCGGCCAGGACCATGCCGCCCGCCGCCCGGTGCCGCGCCAGCAGCGGGCCGAGCCGCGCGACGGAGGCCGTGTCCAGCCCCACCGTCGGCTCGTCCAGCAGCCAGAGCGGAACAGGCGAGAGCGCCAGCCGCGCCAGGGCGAGGCGGCGCTTCTGGCCGGAGGACAGGGCGCGGGCCGGCTGCTCGGCGATGGCGTTCAGCGCCAGGGCGTCCAGCGCCGCCGGCACCGACCCACCCAGGAGCCGCGCCAGGAACTCCAGGTTCTCCCGCACGGAGAGGGAGGGCTTGGCGGCATCAAGATGCCCGACCCAGCGCAGGCGCCGGGCATGGGCGGCGGGATCGGCGGCGATGTCGGCGCCATCCCAGGCCACACGCCCCCCGGCCGGGCGCAGCAGCCCGGCCAGGGCGCGAAGAAGCGAGGACTTGCCCGCCCCATTGCGACCGAGAATTACTATCGCTTCGCCAGGACTCACAGTGAAGTCCAAATCGGCAACCACGTCATGGCCCCCACGGCGCAAATGCAGCTTTTCCGCCGTCAGCACGGCTCCCACCTCATGACTGGTCCCGCGGTCCCCCTGGACCCGCACCGGCCGCCATGCTTCAAGCCGGTTAACCGTCACCAACGTCAAGCAGGGGTTTTACGCGCCATGCGAATGATCGGGCAGGACAGTCTGAAGACCAGCCGCACTCTCTCGGTGGATGGCAAGGAATACACTTACTTCAGCCTGCCCGAGGCCGGGAAGGCGCTGGGCACCGATTTCTCCCGCCTCCCCAACAGCCTGAAGGTGCTGCTGGAGAACGTCCTGCGCTTCGAGGACGGCCGCGCCTACACCGTCGAGGACGCCAAGGCCTTCACCGGCTGGCTGGAGAACGCGCATAGCGAGCGCGAGGTGCCCTTCCGCCCGACGCGCATCCTGATGCAGGACTTCACCGGCGTTCCCGCGGTGGTGGACCTCGCCGCCATGCGCGACGGCATCCTGAAGCTGGGCGGCGAGCCGCGCCGCGTGAACCCGCTGGTGCCGGTCGACCTGGTGATCGACCACTCGGTGATGGTCGATGTCGCCGGCCGCGCCGACGCGCTGCAGAAGAACGTGGACATCGAGTACGAGCGCAACGGCGAGCGCTACGAGTTCCTGCGCTGGGGCCAGGCCGCCTTCGACAACTTCCGCGTCGTGCCGCCGGGCTCGGGCATCTGCCACCAGGTGAACCTGGAGCATCTGGCGCAGGTCGTCTGGACCCGTTCCGAGGCCGGCACCGCCTACGCCTATCCGGACAGCTGCTATGGCACCGACAGCCACACCACCATGGTGAACGGCCTGGGCGTGCTGGGCTGGGGCGTCGGCGGCATCGAGGCCGAGGCCGCCATGCTCGGCCAGCCCATCGCCATGCTGATCCCCGACGTGATCGGCTTCCGCCTGACCGGCAAGCTGCGCGAGGGCGTCACCGCCACCGACCTGGTGCTGACGGTCACGCAGATGCTCCGCAAGAAGGGCGTGGTCGGCAAGTTCGTCGAGTTCTTCGGCCAGGGCCTGGACCAGCTGCCGCTGGCCGACCGCGCCACCATCGGCAACATGGCCCCGGAATACGGCGCGACCTGCGGCTTCTTCCCCGTGGACAGCGTGACGCTGGACTATCTCCGCCTGTCGGGCCGCGAGGAAAGCCGCATCAAGCTGGTCGAGGCCTATGCCAAGGCCCAGGGCATGTGGCGCGAGACCAGCACGCCGGACCCGGTCTTCACCGACACGCTGGAGCTGGACCTTTCCACGGTGCAGCCCTCCATCGCCGGCCCGAAGCGCCCGCAGGACCGCGTGCTGCTGAGCGACGCCGCCCCGGCCTTCCTGCGCGAGCTGCCGGGCCTGTCCGGCAACCCGAACGCCGACGTCACGAAGCGCCACGGCGTGGCCAACGCCAACCATGACATCGCCCATGGCGACGTGGTGATCGCGGCCATCACCTCCTGCACCAACACCTCCAACCCCTATGTGCTGGTCGCCGCCGGCCTCGTCGCCCGCAAGGCGCGGGCGCTGGGCCTGCAGCCGAAGCCCTGGGTGAAGACCTCGCTGGCCCCCGGCTCCCAGGTGGTCACCGACTACCTGAACCGCGCCAAGCTGCAGGAGGACCTGGACGCCATCGGCTTCCAGACCGTGGGCTATGGCTGCACCACCTGCATCGGCAATTCCGGCCCGATCAGCGACGACATCGTCGATGCGATCGAGGCCAACAAGCTGGTGGCGGTCTCGGTGCTGTCCGGCAACCGCAACTTCGAGGGCCGCATCCACCCGAACGTGCGGGCGAACTACCTCGCCTCCCCGCCGCTCGTGGTCGCCTATGCCCTGGCCGGCACGATCACCAGGGACATCACCAAGGAGCCGATCGCGCAGGACAAGAACGGCAAGGACGTCTTCCTGAAGGACATCTGGCCGACCCAGGCGGAGATCAACGAGATCGTCGCCCAGTCCCTGACGCGCGAGATGTTCCAGGAGCGCTATGCCCATGTCTTCGAGGGCACGGCGCAGTGGCAGGCGATCAAGATCGACGCGGACAGCGAGACCTACCGCTGGAACTCCGGCTCGACCTATGTGCAGAACCCGCCCTATTTCGAGGGCATGACGATGGAGCCCGAGGCGCGCGGCGGCATCGAGGGTGCGCGCATCCTGGCCAAGCTGGGTGACTCGATCACCACCGACCACATCTCGCCCGCCGGCTCCATCAAGAAGGCCTCGCCCGCCGGCGAGTACCTGCTGGAGCACCAGGTCCGGCAGGCGGACTTCAACAGCTACGGCGCCCGCCGCGGCAACCACGAGGTCATGATGCGGGGCACCTTCGCCAATATCCGCATCAAGAACGAGATGGTGCCGGGCATCGAGGGCGGCATCACCAAGCACCTGCCCTCCGGCGACGTGCTGCCGATCTACGACGCGGCCATGCGCTACAAGAGCGAGGGCGTGCCGCTGGTGATCTTCGGCGGCAAGGAATACGGCACCGGCTCCTCCCGCGACTGGGCGGCGAAAGGCACCTTCCTGCTGGGCGTGAAGGCCGTGATCACCGAGAGCTTCGAGCGCATCCACCGCTCGAACCTCGTGGGCATGGGCGTGCTGCCGCTGATGTTCAAGAACGGCGAGACCCGCGAGAGCCTGGGCCTGACCGGCGAGGAGACCATCGACATCCTGGGGCTGGAGGAGATCAAGCCCCGCATGGACGTGACGCTGGTGATCCACCGCCCCGACGGCACCGAGCACCGCACCACCCTGCTCTGCCGCGTCGATACGGCCGACGAGGTCGAGTACTACCGCCAGGGCGGCATCCTGCACTACGTGCTGCGCTCCATGGCGCAGGCGGCGCAGGCGGCCTGACGCCGCATCCTCCGGGGAGCCGATCCCCCCGGACCGCTGCGGGCGGGATGGGCAACCATCCCGTCCGGGGCCGCGTTGCCGCCCCGGCTGGCCATGCTGGAACAGGCTGGGGGACCGGGATGATGCGTGCCGTACTCGTGATGAACAACCGTGCCGGAACGCTGGACGGCCGGCCCGAACTGCCCGGCCAGATCGAGGACGCCCTGCGCGAATCCGGCTTCGACCTCCGGATCATCGGAGAGGATGCCGCGCCCGACATGGGGGGCCGGATCGATGCCGCCGTTGCGGCCGCGCGGGACCTGCCCGCGCCGCCTGTCTCTTGATCACATCTACGCACAGCTCCACCGTAAGGCGAACCCCGTCTGCCGGCCTCCGCTTGAAAAAAA
>NZ_BDLP01000356.1:0-4448 GCF_001950415.1 Roseomonas sp. TAS13 | reverse complement strand
GACAGGTCGGCGGAAACGCGGCTGCCGCCGAAGCCGCCGGCCAGCAGCGCAGCGAGGCCCTCGCGGTCCAGCGGGCCGGTGCCGGCGCCGGCCAGGGCGCGCCAGAGCTGCAGCCGGCCTTCCAGCACCTCGGCGCTTTCGCGAGCCACCAGCGCGGCCTCGTCCACCGGCCCGATCAGGTCGAGTGCACCGGACACGCTGCCCAGGGGCCCGCCCAGGTCGTGGCAAAGGCGGGCGCAGAGATCCTGGGTCAGGGATAGGTCGAATCGCATTCCGGTATCGGTTCCGTGGGAAAGCATGCTCTCTGGCGGATCAGGGGTTGCCGCAAGATGAACGCATGCCCTTCCTTGCGCCTCCGTGATGGGCCCCGTCATGGACACCCGGTGCTGGCCGGTGCCATTCTGCCGGCATGTCCGCCGGAAACAGCGACCTGATCGAGCCTGGAATGCGCGTGCGCCATCCGTCGCGCCCGGACTGGGGCATCGGACAGGTGCAGTCCGTGACCGGGGAGCGCGTGACGGTCAATTTCGAACATGCCGGCAAGCTGCTGATCAACACGGTGCACGTGACGCTGGAGATCGTGCCGGACCGCTGAGGCCGGCGCCGGGCTGTGCCGTGCCGTGCCGACAGGGCCTTGCGGCGGCGCCCGTGTCCCGCCACATCGGAAGGCCACCGCCGTCGTTTCGCCGGGCCCATCCACAGACGCCAAGGCCATCGTGACCGACCTGCCCCTCCCCTTTTCCGCCGGCACCGCCTTCACCGGCCCTTTCCCTGCCACGACACCCGCTCCGATGGAGGACCCCTTCGGGCGCCGCATCAGCTACCTACGCGTGTCGGTCACGGATCGTTGCGACCTGCGTTGCGTCTATTGCATGGCGGAGGACATGACCTTCCTGCCGAAGGCGGAGGTTCTCGGCCTGGAGGAGCTGGACCGGCTCTGCGGCGCCTTCATCGACCTGGGCGTGGAGCGCATCCGGCTGACCGGTGGGGAGCCGCTGGTCCGGCGCAACGTGATCTCCCTGTTCCGCTCGCTGGGCGCGCGACTGGATGGCGGAGGGTTGCGGGAGCTGACGGTCACCACCAACGGCACGCAGCTCACGAAGCTGGCGGGCGACCTCTACGGCGCCGGGGTGCGGCGGGTGAACGTCTCGCTCGACACGCTGGACCCGGGCACCTTCCGCGCGGTCACGCGCTGGGGAAAGCTGGACCAGACGCTGGAAGGCATCTTCGCCGCCAAGGCCGCCGGCCTGGCCGTGAAGATCAATGCCGTGGCGCTGAAGGACGTGAACGAGGCCGAGTTCGACCGCATGATCGAATGGTGCGGTGAACACGGCTTCGACCTCACCCTGATCGAGACCATGCCGCTGGGCGAGATCAGCGGCGACCGCACGGACCAGTACCTGCCGCTCTCGCTGGTGCGGTCGCGGCTGCGTCTAAACTGGACGCTGGAGGAAAGCGACCACCGCACCGGCGGCCCGGCGCGCTATTACCGCGTGGCGGAGACCGGCGGCCGCCTCGGCTTCATCACGCCGATGACCCACAATTTCTGCGAGAGCTGCAACCGGGTCCGCCTCACCTGCACGGGCACGCTCTACATGTGCCTGGGACAGGAGGATGCCGCGGACCTACGCCGCCCGCTGCGCGACCCGGCGCTTGGGGAAGCCGGTCTGCAGGCGGCGATCCGCGACGCCATCGCCCGCAAGCCGAAGGGACATGACTTCGTGATTGACCGGAGGCAGGCTCGTCCTGCACTGCATCGTCACATGTCCGTCACCGGGGGCTGAGCGTGCCGTCCGAACTGATCAATTCCCTTGCGATCCCGGGGCTGCCTGAATGGTCGGGCCTCGTGGTGGCGCTGCTGCTGCTGCTGGCGGCGATCGCCTTCCTGCTGATGCCCTTCAGCGTCTTCGGCGTGAAGGGCCGGCTGGAATCCCTGGAGGCGCAGCTCGACGAGATCCAGGACGACATCCGCGCCCTGGCCATGCGCCTGCCGGAACTCCCCTCCTCGCGCCGCCTGACGCCCGAGGAAGGCTGGGAAAGCCCGCCCTCGATGCGGGCCACCGCGCAGCGCGACATCCGGCCCGTCCGTACCACGCCGCCCGTGCCGCCGCCGCCGGAGGTGCCGGGCAGCCGCGGCTACCGCCAGGAGCCGCGGCTGCGCTGAGAGGGGCGGTCCCCAGCGGACCGGCGATGCGCTAGGTTGCGTCGCATGCCGCCCAAGCGTGCCCCCGAGGCCCCCCATGCCGCGCCGGACCTGTTCGGCCAGCCACACGAGACCAGCGGCGAAGCCCCCGCATCCGGACCGGGCGCCACACGCTCCGGCGGCGCCCCGGTTGCGACCCCTTTGGCCGACCGCCTGCGCCCGCGCCGCCTCGCGGAGGTGGTCGGGCAGGACCACCTGCTCGGCCCGCAGGGCAGCCTGCGCCGGATGCTCGACCGCGGCGCCCTGGCCTCGCTGATCCTTTGGGGGCCACCCGGGGTGGGCAAGACCACCATCGCGCGCCTGCTGGCGGAGGAAGCGGGGCTCCGCTTCGCGCCGCTCTCGGCGGTCTTCTCCGGCGTCGCCGACCTCAAGCGCGCCTTCGACGAGGCGCGCGCCCGGCGCCAGAACGGCCAGGGCACGCTGCTCTTCGTGGACGAGATCCACCGCTTCAACCGGGCGCAGCAGGACGGCTTCCTGCCGGTGGTGGAGAACGGCACGGTGGTGCTGGTCGGCGCCACCACCGAGAACCCCTCCTTCGCGCTGAACGGCGCCCTGCTCTCGCGCTGCCAGGTGCTGGTGCTGCGGCGGCTGGACGACGCGGCGCTGGACCTGCTGCTGGACCGCGCGGCGGCGGAGGCCGGGCGCCCCCTGCCGCTGGACGAGGCGGCGCGGTCCGCGCTGCGCGCCATGGCCGATGGCGACGGGCGCTACCTGCTGAACATGGCGGAACAGCTTCTCGCCCTGCCCGAAGGCACGGCGCCGCTGGATGCGCGGGGGCTATCGGAACTGCTGGCCCGGCGCGCCGCGCTCTACGACAAGGACCGGGAGGAGCATTTCAACCTCATCTCGGCCCTGCACAAGTCGCTGCGGGGGTCCGACCCGGATGCCGCGCTCTACTGGTTCGCCCGCATGGTCCGGGGCGGGGAGGACCCGCGCTACATCGCCCGCCGCCTGCTGCGCTTCGCCTCGGAGGATATCGGCGCCGCCGATCCCGCCTCGCTGCACCTCGCTTTGGCGGCCTGGCAGGCCTATGAGCGGCTCGGCTCGCCGGAGGGGGAGCTGGCCCTGGCGCAGCTCGTGCTGCATCTGGGCGCGGCACCCAAGTCCAACGCCGCCTATGTCGCCTGGAAGGAAGCCCAGTCCACCGCGGCAGAGACGGGCAGCCTGATGCCGCCCGCGCATATCCTGAACGCGCCGACCAGGCTGATGAAGCAGCTCGGCTACGGTCAGGGCTATGCCTACGACCACGACCAGGAGGATGCCTTCTCCGGCCAGGACTACTTCCCCGAAGGGATGGCGCGGCGCCGCTTCTACCGCCCCACCGACCGGGGCGCCGAGGCCCGGGTGGCGGCGCGGCTGGAGCAGTGGGAGGAGTTGCGGGCGCAGCGCCGGAACGAAGGGCAGGCCGAGGGTTGACCGCCGGGAGGCACCCGGCGGCCGCCCTTCAACCGGGCCGGCGCATGTCGAAGCGGTTCTCCGGCCTGATCGCGGCATAGGCGCTCGGCCCGCCGGCGCGCAGGATCACCCCGGCGCCGAAGGTGTCGAAGATGCCCTCCTTCAGCAGGCTGCGGCGGATATGCACCGCCACCACCTCCCCCAGCACCAGCCAGGCCTGGGCGGGGTTGCCGTGATAGCCCTTGAGCTGGACGATCTCCGAGACCTTGCATTCGAACTGCACCGGGCTCGCCGCCACGCGCGGCGGCGCGACGAGGCGCGAGGGCGCCTTCTCCAGCCCGGCCAGGGTGAATTCGTCGGTGCCGTAGGGCACCGGGGCGCAGCTCGCATTCATCGCCTCGGCCAGCTCGCGCGTCGCCAGGTTCCAGACGAACTCCCCCGTTTCCCGCGCATTGCGAAGGCTGTCCTTCGCCCCGGTGGAGGAGAAGCCGATGATCGGCGGCGTGTAGTTGAAGGCGTTGAAGAAGCTGTAGGGCGCGAGGTTGACGCTGCCATCCTGGCCCTGGGTGGAGACCCAGCCGATCGGACGTGGCCCGACGATGGCGTTGAAGGGGTCGTGCGGCAGGCCGTGGCCCTTGGCCGGCTCGTAGAAGTGGGTGTCGTCCTGCTGGTTCATGCTGGGCCCTGCTGCTCCGGTGGCGTGGTTGGGCCGAACCTGCCCCGGTTCGGCCCGCATGTCGCCTCCCCCTCTCAACGCGCCCGCATGGCCCGGGCGCCCGGCTGCCGGGGATGGGCGCCGGCCTCCTGCCCGCGCCCGTCGCCACGGAACCACGTCGCGGCGGGCTGTGCC
>NZ_BDLP01000355.1:0-4475 GCF_001950415.1 Roseomonas sp. TAS13 | reverse complement strand
TCGCCTTACGGGGGAGCTGTGCGTAGATGTGATCAAGAGACAGGGGGGAGGGGACCGCGTTGCCATCCAGCGCCGGCGCCCAGCCCGTCAGCACCAGCCTGCCCCACGCCTCCCATTCGCGCACCGCCGCATGGACCAGCGGCGCGCGGCCGGGATCGCGGATCTCGGGGATCAGCCGCTCCGGAGCGACGGCGGTGGGAGGAGGAGTGGCGCAGGCCATGGGGAGGAGGAGAATCGCCAGGATCGGGAGCTTGCGCACCGCACCGCCATAGCCTGCTGTCCCTGACAGCGCCTCCACCGCGCATGCCGCCACGGCCTCACATTGCGTTGAGCCGGTGGCCCCCTGGCCCAGCCGCCTCACGAAAAAGTGCCTGCTGACGGCGAACCCCCGCCCGAACCCGGCGCTTACCGCTTGAACCGCTCCTGGCACTGCGCCGGCGCGGCCAGCCCGCAACATCCCGCGGAGGTTCCATGGCGCAGCGGCGTTTCCCCCGATGGCCCTTCTGGATCGGCATCCCGCTGGTCCTGGTGTCGCTGGTCGTCGCCTTCTGGTCCTGGGACTGGTTCATCCCGCTGGCAGAGCGCCAGGCCTCGGCCGCGCTTGGCCGCAAGGTGACGATCGCTCACCTGCATGTGCGTCCCGGCCGCGTCACGGAAATCGTGGTGGACGACCTGCGCGTCGCCAACCCGGACGGGTTCGAGGCGGAGGAGCCCTTCGCCCAGGTGCCGCGCACCACCGTGCTGGTCGATATCATGGAGTACTGGCACCACCGCGCCATCGTCATTCCCTCGGTGACGGTGGAGCGCCCGCAGGTCGCCGCGCTGGCTCATCCGGATGGCCGCACCAACTACGCTTTCGACTTCGGCAAGCCGGCCGGCGAGGAGGCACCGAAGCAGGACAAGGCCGCCAGCGCCCCGCGCATCGGCGTGCTGCGGATCGTCGATGGCCATGCGCATGTGGTGAATCCGGCGCTGAAGGCGGATTTCCAGCTCGGCATCGCCACCCGTGACGAGGAGACGCCGGACCCACGCATCGCCGTGACGGCGGACGGCACCTATGCGGGCCAGCGCATCACCGGCGAAGCCCTGGCCGGCGGGCCGGCCTATTTCCAGAACGAGGCTCGCCCCTGGCCGATCGAGCTGAAACTCGCCAACGGCCCGACCAACGTGTCCCTGAAAGGCACGGTCAGGGACCCGCTGGCCCTGCAGGGCGCCGACGTGAACCTCGTGCTGCAGGGGCCCGACATGGCGCTGCTGCAGCCGCTGACCGGCATCCCCTTTGCCCGTACGCCGAACTACCGTGTCGCCGGGCGCCTCGACTACGCCGATGGCCGCGTACGCTTCCGCGACTTCGACGGACGCGTCGGCAACAGCGACCTGTCCGGCACCATCGCCGTCACCACCGGCGGCGCGAAGCCGCTGGTGGAGGCGGACCTGCATTCGAAGCAGGTGGACCTGGCCGATCTGGGCGGCTTCATCGGCGAGACTCCGGGCCGTGCCTCCACCCCCGGCCAGAGCGCGCAGCAGCGGCGGGAACTGGCCCGCGACGAGCGCAGCAGCCGGGTGCTGCCGGATACGCCGGTCAGCCTGCCCAAGCTGAACATGGCGGATGTGAAGCTGAACTACCACGCCGACAGCATCCGGGGCCGGCAGATCCCCTTCGACGGCATGGCCGTGGACATGACCATCGCGGACGGCGCGGTGCGGCTCAGCCCGGTCAGCTTCGCGGTCGGCAAGGGCCGCATCGCCGGCGAGATCGCCCTCACGCCTCAGGAGAACGGCGCCCTGGGGGCACGGGCGGACGTGCAGTTCCAGCGCGTGGACCTGTCGCGCCTGATGCAGCCCACAGGCTTCCAGGGCTCGGGACTGATAGGTGGCCGCGCGGTCATCGACGGCACCGGCAAGTCGCTCGCCGGGATCCTGGGCAGCGGCAACGGCTCCCTGACCCTGACCATGGCGGGGGGCGGCAATCTCAGCGCCCTGCTGGTGGACCTGTCCGGCCTGCGCCTGGGCAATGCCATCCTGTCCTTTCTCAAGCTGCCGGACCGGACCCAGGTGGAATGCTTTGTCGGCGACTTCGCCCTCCGCCGCGGCGTGCTGAACACCCGCGCCCTGTTGCTGGACACGGCGGACGTGCTGATTTCCGGCAAGGGCACGGTGGATCTGGGGCGGGAAAGGCTGGACTACAGCATCCGAAGCGACTCCAAGCATTTCACCGTGGGGCAACTCCCGGCACCGATCACGATCGGCGGAACCTTCCGTGACCCCGCGGTCGGCATCGATCCGACCGAAGGCGGTGTCCGGGCCGGCGCCGCCGTCGGCCTCGGCTTCCTGGCCGCGCCGCTGGCGATCCTGCCGACGATCCAGTTCGGCATCGGCGACGACAACCGCTGCCAGGGCCTCATCGCGCGCGGCCGCAAGGCCGGCTGAGAAGGCCGGTTTCCCCCTGGCGGCACCGGGTGGTATTCCCGGGGCCGCCACGATCGGGCGCGCCGTGCCTCCGAAGACCCATTTCCGGCGATTGCCGTGACCCTTTCCGCCTGCTGTCCTTCATCCCGCCAGACCGGCCTCGCCGGCCTGCTTCTCCTGGCCCTGCCGTTCCTCCTGCCCGGCGGCATCGCGGAGGCGGCCCCGCGCGACCGCCCGGCCCGCGCCCTGCGGCTCTCGCCTTCCGAGATGCAGGCCCTTCAGCGCTGGCTCTGCCCGAACGGCGGCCGTCCGATGCCCGGGCGGCCGGGCCGCTGCGACGGGCGCGGCAGCAGGCTGGCCACCGGACCGGGCCGGGGCGGCGATGACGGGGCGGTGTTCGAATGGTTCCAGGGCCTGCCCCCGGCGCGGCGCCAGCAGCTCGCATGTCCCGAGGGCACGAAGCCGGTCCTGGCCCGGGATCATGCCGACACGGTGCGCTGCCTGCCGGGCTGACCGCCAGGGGCGGCGCGGTCAGCCCGCCGGGTATTGGATCGCCACCACCTCGATCTCCTCGCTGCCCTGGGGTGTGCGCAGGCGGGGCAGGTCGCCCACGCGCCGGCCCAGCAGGGCGCGCGCCACGGGCGAGACCCAGCTGATCCGGCCCAGGGAAAGGTCGGTCTCGTCCACGCCCACGATGGTCACGGTGACCTCGCTGTCATCCTCGCGCGCATAGGTGACGGTGGCGCCGAAGAAGACCTGCTCGCGCCGCGCCTGCTCCGCCGGATCGACCACCTGGGCCTTTTCCAGCCGCTTGCGCAGGAAGCGCACCCGCCGGTCGATCTCGCGCAGGCGCCGCTTGCCGTACTGGTAGTCCGCGTTCTCGCTGCGGTCGCCCAGCGAGGCGGCCCAGGACACCACCTCGACCACCTTCGGCCGCTCCACGTCCCAGAGCCGCCGAAGCTCCTCGCGCAGCGCCGCATGGCCGGCGGGCGTCATGTAGAAGGGCGTGCCCGGCGGCATGCCGGGCGGGGCCGCGTCCTCGTCGTCCTCGTCGGTGGCGGACATGCTTTCCTCTTCGCCGGATCGTGGCCATGCCCGGCGCCGGGGCGTTCAGCCCGGCCGCCAGGCCCGGTGATAGGGATGGCCCGTGCGGATGCACTGGGCTCGGAACAGCGCCTCGGCCAGCAGCCCCCGCACCAGCATGTGCGGCCAGGTCAGCCGCCCCAGCGAGATCCGGTGGTCCGCCCGCGCCAGCACCTGGGGGTCCAGCCCCTCCGCCCCGCCGATCAGGAAGGCCAGCGGCCGTGCGGCTTCCTCCCAGCGCGCGGTCAGCCGGGCGAGCGCCTCGCTGTCCGGCATCTCCCCGCCCAGGTCCAGCGCCACGGCCAGGGCGCCGTCGGGCAGGGCGGCGAGCAGGGCCTCGCCCTCCCGCCGCCGCATCTCCGCCGGGCTGCCGCTGCCCTCGGCGAATTCCTTCAGCACCAGGGCGGGCCGCAGCCGGGCGTTGTGCTGGGCAAAGAGCGCCGCCTCCGGCCCCGGCTTCGCCCGGCCCACCGCCAGCAGCAGCGGCGGGCGGGCCGTCAGCCTTCCTCCCCGACCGGGGAGGCCTCTTCCTCGCCGGGGCTGTGCGGCCCCCACATGCGCTCGATGGCATAGGTCTCGCGCGCCTCAGGCTTGAACAGGTGGATCACCAGGTCCCCCGCGTCGAGCAGCACCCAGTCGGGCGAGGTCTCGGAACGGATGCGCTTCACCCCTTCCTTCTCCAGCGCTTCCTCGACATGGGTGGCCATGGCCTGGATCTGGCGGTCGGCGAGGCCGGTCGCCACGATCATCCGGTCGGCGAAGGAGGAGCGGGTGGCGATGTCCAGCACCACCACGTTCTCCGCCTTGTCGTCCTCCAGCGAGGCGACGGCCGTGGCCACCAGCCGCTCCAGCACCGGCGGCGCGACCTTCTTGCGTGGCGCCCTGGCGCGCGCCGCGGGGGGGCGCACCTCCGGCCCGGCCGCGACCTGCGCCTTGCGGGAGGTCGTGGCGGCCGTCTTCGGCGCCGCCGCCTTCGCCGCAGG
>NZ_BDLP01000354.1:0-4511 GCF_001950415.1 Roseomonas sp. TAS13 | reverse complement strand
GCGTGGCGCCGAAGCGCCGGCCGTCGAGCCAGGGCTGCGCCACCTCCACCCGCACCAGGCCGGAAAGCGGCACCATGGGCGTGGTGAAACCGGGGATCTCCAGCTCCATCGCCGGGTCGAGGCCCTGGGCCGACAGCGCCTCCTGCAGCGGCTCCAGCCATTCCTCGCGCGCCAGGGCGCGTCCGGCCCGCTCGATCACCACGCGCTCGTCGCTGGCGAAGGGGCGCCAGGAAATGCCGGCGCCGCGCGCGATGGCGAGGAGCTGGGGCGTTTCCACGATGATACGCTGCCCCGGCGGGGGCGCCGGGCCGAGCACGCGCGTCCCTTCCGAACCGAGATCGGCGAAGACGTCGCCCAGCCGCACCACCTCGTCCTCCACCACCACATGCGGGCGGAGGCTGGCGAGGTCGGCCCATGCGAGGCCGGGCAGGCCCACGAGCAGCAGCAGCGCGAGCAGGGGCGGACGGGCGGCGCGCATCACTTCAGCCGCGTCAGGGTGGAGAGCATGTCGTCGCTCGCCGTGATGACCTTGGAGTTCATCTCGTAGGCGCGCTGGGCGGTGATCAGGCTGGTGATCTCCTGCACCACGTTGACGTTGGAGGTTTCCACGAAGCCCTGCATGACGTTGCCGTAGCCGGGCTGCCCGGCGGCCGCGACCTGCGCCGCGCCGGAGGCCGGGGTGGCCATCAGCAGGTTGTCGCCCATCGCCTCCAGCCCCGCCTCGTTGGCGAAGACGGCGAGCTGGACCTGGCCGACATTCTGCGGCTGCTCCTGCCCGGCGATCTTGGCCAGCACCTCGCCGGTCGCGTTGATGGTGACGTCGGTGGCATTGGCCGGGACCTGGATGCCGGGAAGGACGGTGAAGCCTTCCGCCGTGACCATGGTGCCGTCGGCGGCGAGGCCGAAGGTGCCGTCGCGGGTATAGGCGGTCTCCCCCGAGGGAAGCTGCACCTGGAAGAAGCCATTGCCCTTGATCGCCAAGTCGAACTTGTTGTCCGTCTGGTTCAGGTTGCCTTGTTCGTGGATGCGGTAGATCGCGGCGGTGCGTACGCCGAGGCCGACCTGCGCGCCCTGCGGCAGGCTTGTGCCCGTGTCGGAGCTCTGCGAGCCGACGCGGCGGACATTCTGGTAGATCAGGTCCTGGAACTCGGCCCGCCGGCGCTTGTAGCCGGTGGTGCTCATGTTCGCGATGTTGTTGGAGATGACCTCCACATTGGTCTGCTGGGCCATCATGCCCGTGCCGGCGGTCCAGAGCGAACGCATCGGTCAGTTCCCTTTCGCCGCGCGGGGGCGGACGGTCTTGCTGTTCGGCCGTTTCCAGGGGCGGTTCAAGGCATCGCCCCCGCTCAACGCTTCTTCAGGATGCGGTCGAGAGCGTTGCGGATCCGTTCATCCTCGCGCTCCGCGAACTGCGCGGTGAACTGGAACTCGCGCAGCTCCTCGGTCATGCGCGTCATCTCCAGGATGGGGCGGACATTGCTGCCCTCCACCGCGCCCTGGACCAGCGTCGGGCGGTCCACCGCCTCGGGCGGCGTGTCGCTGGCGAAGAGGCGGTCGCCCTCCGCCTGCGGCTTCTGCCCGTCGGCGAAGCGCACGATGCGGATGCGGCCGAGTTCGCCATTCTCGCTCGACACCACGCCCTCGCCGGAAATGGTGATGCGGGTGTCGTTCAGGCCGAGCTGGATCGGCTCGCCGCCCGTGCCGAGCAGCGCATGGCCCTCCGGGTCCACCACCGTGCCGTCGGCGCCCAGGGCGAAGCGGCCGGCGCGCGTGTAGCGCTCGCCCTTCTCCGTGCGGAGGACGAACATGCCCTCGCCGGAGATGGCCACGTCCAGCGGGTTGCCGGTGGTCTGCACCGGGCCGGGCGCGGTGTCGCGCCAGGCGGCACGGTCCCAGGTGAAGGCCAGCTCGCTGCCGCCGCGGGGCTCGTCCACCGCGTGCTGCCGGTCGAGATGCTGGGCGAAGACCGGCCGCGCGGCGCGGAAGCCCGGCGTGTCCGCATTGGCCATGTTGTTGGCCAGCATCGCCGTGGTGCGCGCCTGCGCCATCAGGCGGGAAAGCGCGATATAGCCGGCATTGTCCATCCTGGGCCCCCTTTGCGGATGCGGCGCGCACCGGGCGCCGACGGAACGTGTTCCGCAACCCGCGTGCCAGCCCGGACGCCGCCGGGGAGGGAGGGGCGCGGGCCGGAAATTGCCGCCGCCCCGGCAGGATCTGCCGGGTGCGGGCGAATCCCTGCCGGGGGGAAAGCCTTCCTTAAGGGTTCGGATCGCATCTTCCGCGACGCAGCAGGCGGCGTGAGCCGCGGATCTTCCGGATTGGGGGCGGCCAGGACGGCGCATGGCGAAGACCGAGAAACCCGTGGAAGAGAAGGGCGCGGGCGGCCGCAGGAAGCTCCTGCTCCTGGCCGTGCCGGCGGTGCTGCTGGCTGGCGGCGCGGGGGCCTGGTTCTCCGGCCTGCTCGGCGGCGCCTCCGGAGGCGGCCATGCGGAGGCCGCACCGCAGGAGGGCGGCGCGCATGGGGGCACGCAGGAAGCCGCCCCGCCGGCGGGCACGGCCGTGACCTATCTGGACATGCCCGAGATCCTGTCCAACCTGAACGCGCCCGGGCGGCGCGGCACCTTCATCCGCCTGCGCTCCAAGCTGGAGCTGGCGCGGCCCGAGGACATGGAGGCGGCGCGGCAGGCCATGCCGCGGCTGCTGGACCTGTTCCAGACCTATCTGCGCGAGATGCGGCCCGAGGAACTGCGCGGCAGCATCGGCACGCACCGGCTGCGCGAGGAGCTGATCGCGCGCGCCAACATCGCCGCCGCACCGGCGCGCGTGAACGACGTGCTCTTCACCGAGATCCTCGTGCAATGAGCGGCGCGGCGGAGGAAGGGAGCCAGGACGATCTCGCGGCCGCCTGGGGTGCCTCGCTGGCCGAGGCCGTGGAAGGGATCGAGGAGATGCCGGCCCCGGCGCCGGATGCCGCCAAGGTCCTGAACCAGGCCGAGATCGACAGCCTGCTCGGCTTCGACGGGAAGACCGAGGAACGGCACCGCAGCGGCATCGAGCGCGTCGTGGATGCCGGGCTGGTCTCCTACGACCGGCTGCCGATGCTGGAGATCGTCTTCGACCGGCTGGTGCGGCTGCTGACCACGACGCTGCGCAACTTCACCTCGGACAATGTCGAGGTGTCGCTCGACAACATGACGTCGATGCGTTTCGGCGACTATCTCGATTCCATCCCGCTGCCGGCCATGCTGGCCGTGGTGAAGGTGAAGCAGTGGGACAACCACGCCCTGATCGTGGTGGACAGCGCCATGATCTACTCGATCGTGGACGTCCTGCTGGGCGGGCGGCGCGGCACCTCCGCGATGCGGATCGAGGGGCGCCCCTACACCACCATCGAGCGCACGCTGGTGGAGCGGCTGATCTCCGTGGTGCTGTCCGACCTGGGGCACGCCTTCTCGCCGATCGCCGGGGTGGAGTTCTGCTTCGAGCGGCTGGAGGTGAACCCGCGCTTCGCCGCCATCTCCCGGCTTTCCAACGCCGCCGTGCTCGCGCGCATGCGCATCGAGATGGAGGACCGTGGCGGCAGGCTCGACATGATCCTGCCCTATGCGACGCTGGAGCCGGTGCGCGAGGTGCTGCTGCAGCAGTTCATGGGCGAACGCTTCGGCCGCGACAGCATCTGGGAGAACCACCTTGCCGAGGAGCTGCGCCACACGCTGGTGCGGCTCGACGTGGTGCTCGACGAGCAAACCCTGCCGCTGTCCACCATCACCGCGCTGAAGCCCGGGGACCGCATCGCGCTCAACGTCGCGTCCGGGGCGCCGGTGCGGCTGCGCTGCGGCGACGTGCCGCTCTTCGAGGGGCAGCTCGGCCGGCGGGAGAACCGGCTGGCGGTGCGGGTGGAGCACGAGTTGCGCCGCGACGGTGCCGGCGTCGTGAGGATGGGTTGATGGCCTTGGCGATGAACACGGTGGAATGGACTCTCCAGGGCGTCGTGGTGCTGCTGCTCTGCCTCGCCATTCCCTTCGTCTGGCGGCTGGACCGGCGGCTGGCCGCCCTGCGCCGCGAAAGGCCGGCGCTGGAAAGCGGAACGGCCGAGCTGGGCGAGGCGGCACGCCAGGCGGAACGCGCGCTGGAACGCATGCGGCGCGGCACGGAGGAGGCCGACCGCGCCCTGTCGGCCACGCTGGCGCGTGCGGAGCCGCTGGGCGAGGACCTGCGCTTCCTGACCGAGCGCGCCAGCCTGATGGCGGACCGGCTGGAGGCCCTGGTGCGGGAGGCGCGGCCCCTGATGGTGGCGCCCGCGACAGCGGAGCCCAGTCCGGTGGCGCCGGTGGCGCGGGCCGAGGCGGTGCCGGAGGCCATGGCGATGCCGGAGCGCCCCTCCGGCCACGCGGTGCCCGCCGGCAATGCCCAGGACGTCCCCCGCAGCCAAGCGGCGCGCGACCTGCTGCGCGCCCTGAGGCTGGCCCGATGAGCCGGCCGCGTCTCCTGCCGCTGCTGATGCTGAGCGG
>NZ_BDLP01000353.1:0-4517 GCF_001950415.1 Roseomonas sp. TAS13 | reverse complement strand
GCCCCAGTGCTAGCACCAGTGCTGGCACTCGTGTTCGCCACCCATCGCGCCATCGCCATACCTCCGCGACGGCTTACCTCGCGGCATCAGCAGACCGGATCAAGAAGGGCGGTCACGCCGCGCTTACGGGATAGGCGGCGAGGGCGCGACGCAGCGGCAGCATGGCGAGGCCGCCACCCAGGCCCGCCGCCAGGGTGGACCGGCGCGTGATGCGGTGGTCGTTCATGGACATTTCCTTCTCCCGGTCCGGCCCTCTCCGGGGCCGGACCTTTCATGCGGCCACTCCCGGTGACGGACCGGAGACGGCATGGCCAGGGCTTCTATATGATATCATATGACATGATAGTATAGCCTCCCGATGCCGGACCCGAAGGCCTGCGCCGCGACGGCCCTGTGCCAGCACTGCGGCCCGCTGCGTCTGGCCGAGTTCCTGACCTGTCGCCCGTCGGTGGTGGCGGAGAGCGTCAGCCAGGCCTTCGCGGCGCGCTATGCGGAGGAATTCGGCCTCGGCGTTCCCGAAGGGCGGGTCATCTGACCAAGCTGCACCGGCATGCTGTGCAACTGCCGGGATAGGCCAGGTCCGCCGGCGGGGTGCCCCACGCGCCCGGCCCGCCGGGAGGCGGGCCGGGCGGCTTTCAGAAGGCGAGCGCGGCGGCGACGCGCCGGGCGAAGCCCGCCGGGTCGCGCGGCGTGTCGCCATCCTGCACCCGGGCGAGGTCGAGCAGCAGGCCCGCCTTTTCCGCCAGCGCCGTGTCCGTCGCCACGCCCTCGGCCAGCCTGCGGATCAGCGGGTGGCGCGGGTTGATCTCCAGCACCGGCAGGCCGGCGCCGCTGCCCCGCCCGGCGCGGCGCAGCATGCGCTGCATCTGCAGGTCGGGGCCGTATTGCGGGGCGGCCAGGACCACCGCGCTTTCCACCAGCCGGTCCGTCGCGCGCACCTCGCCGACCTCGTCCTTCAGCGCCTCCTTCAGCCGGGCGAGCAACTCGGCGACATCGGCGGCCTCGCCCGACGCCTCGCCAGCCTCGGGGGCGCCCGTGATCTTCGACAGGTCCACCATGCCCTGGGTGACGCTGCGGATCGGCTTGCCCTCGAACTCCGCGAGGCGCTCCGGCCAGAAGGCATCGATGCCGTCGGACAGCAGCAGCACCTCCACCCCCTTGGCGCGGAAGCCCTCCAGTTGCGGCGAGTGCGCCAGGGCGGCCGGGTCGTCGCCGAGCAGGAAGTGGATCGCCTCCTGCCCCTCCTTCATCCGCGCGACATAGTCGGCGAGCGAGGTCCAGCTCTCCACGGCGGAGGAGCGGAAGCGCAGCAGGGTCGCGACCTCCTTGCGGTGTTCGGCATCCTCCCAGGCGCCTTCCTTCAGGACCGGGCCGAAATTCTCCCAGAACTTCGCGTAGTCCGCCTCATCCTTGGCGCGGGACTTCAGGTCCGACAGGACGCGGTTCGTCACCGCCTTGCGGATGCGCGCCAGGACGGGGGTGGACTGCAGCATCTCGCGGCTGACATTCAGCGGCAGGTCCTCGGTGTCCACCACGCCTTCCACGAAGCGCAGCCAGGGCGGCAGCAGCCCGGCCTCATCGGTGATGAACATGCGCCGGACATGCAGCCGCAGCCGGCTTTCCCGCTCGCCCTCCACCGCCTGGAAGGGCTTCATGCCCGGGATGAAGAGCAGGGCGCTGTAGTCCAGCGTCCCTTCCGCGCGCCAGTGCAGCGTGGCCCAGGGCTGGTCGAAGGCATGGGCGACGTGGCGGTAGAACTCGGTGTACTGCTCCTCCGTCACCTCGGATTTCGGCTTGCGCCAGAGCGCGGTGCCCTCGTTGGCCGGCTCGTCCTTGCCGTCCTGCGCCACGGTGATGGGGATGGTGATGTGGTCGGCCCATTTGCGGATGACCGCCTGCAGCCGGAAGGGCTCCAGGAACTCCTCCGCATCCGCCTTCATGTGCAGGACGATGTCGGTGCCGGGTTCCGCCCGGCTGGCGGGGGCCAGCGTGTAGCTGCCCTGCCCCTCCGAGGCCCAGCACCAGGCCTCCTCGCCGCCGGCGCGGCGGGAGGTGACCTCGACCCGCTCCGCCACCATGAAGGCCGAGTAGAAGCCGACGCCGAACTGGCCGATCAGGCTGGGCTTCTCCATGGCCTGCGCCTGGGCCAGCGAGCGGGTGAAGGCCAGCGTGCCCGAGCGGGCGATGGTGCCCAGATGCTGCGCCAGCTCGGCCTTCGACATGCCGATGCCCGGGTCGGAGATGGTCAGCGTCCGCGCCGCCTTGTCCGGCACGATCCGGACCCTGGCCTCGGCCGGCAGGCCCAGCGTGCTGTCGGTCAGCGCCTCGAAGCGGCGCCGGTCCACGGCATCGGCGGCATTGGCCACCAGCTCGCGCAGGAAGATCTCGCGGTCGGAATAGAGCGCGTGCACCACGAGGTCGAGAAGGCGCCCCACCTCGGCGCCGAATTCGTGCCGCTCCAGCGTTTCGCTCACCGTCAGTCCTCTCGGTCAGGGGTTCAAGCTGGCGCGCGATATGCGGGGAATGCCGGATCGTTTCAACGGGTTGCATCCGGGGATCTCCTGGCCGCCGGCCATGGCCCGGACCGGCGGGATGTGCATGCGGCATGCCGCGCGCTGAACCCGCGTGGCCGGGCGGCGTTTCTGCGGCATGCCCCACACAGCCGAGATCGTGGCGGAAGCCGCGCCCAGGGAACCCTTCGATTTCGACGAAGCGTTCCGGCGGCTGCGGCGGGCCGTCGCCGAGGTGCCGAAGGCGGCGATGTTCGAGCTGCGGGACCGGGGCTATGGCAGCCTGTTCGAGCAGCTGGTGGCGAGCCTCATCTCCGCCCGCACCCGCGACGAGACCACGATTCCGGTCTGCCTCCGACTCTTCGCCGCGGCGCGCACCCCGGAGGCGATGGCGGCGCTGGAGGAGGCGGAGCTCGTGCGCCTCCTGCATGGCGCCACCTTTCCCGAACCGAAGGCACGCGACCTGATCGCCCTGTCGCGGCGGATTGCCGGGGAGTTCGGCGGCATCGTCCCCGACACGGTCGAGGGGCTGATGGCCTTCCGCGGCGTCGGGCCGAAGATCGCCTCCCTCGCGCTCGGCGTGGCGCTGGGTCAGGCGCATATCGCCGTGGACATCCATGTCCATCGCGTGACCAACCGCTGGGGCATCGTCGCGACCGGCACGCCGGACCGGACCCAGGCCGCCCTGGTGGCGATCCTGCCGCGCCGCTACTGGGTGGAGATCAACGAGCGCCTCGTCCCCTTCGGCAAGCATGTCTGCACGGGCGAGCGGCCCCGCTGTTCGTCCTGCCTGCTGCTGAGCATGTGCCGGCAGGTCGGGGTGACGACCCATCGCTGATGGCTGCGCCGCAGGAAGCGCCCGGCAGGGTGGCCTCCAGGGGCATCGTGGCGCGCTCCTTCTTCGGTTGCCGTGGCAACATGGCCGGACATCCCGCGTTACCCGTCGCAGCCATCCGGCCGGAGCGGGCGCGCGTTTCGCTCAACCGGCGCCGGAACTCCTGACGGGTCTGTCCGTTCCCCGTCCATCTTCTTGAAAGGAAGCAAGATGAGCATCTTCAGCTCGATCCTGAACAAGATCTTCCACCCCGCCGGTGCGGCGCAGGCTGCCACGCCGGCAGGTTCCGACCAGGCGCCGGATGCGGGCGCCGCCCCTGCTGCTGCGGCGCCGGCAGGCGTGGCTCCGGCGGGTGCGGCTCCGGCGGGCGCCGGGTCGGTCCAGTCCTCGGGTCAGGAAGTGGATGTCGAATCCGTGCTGGAGGGGATCGCCGCGCAGAAAGGCGGCGGCGGCAACTGGCGGACGTCGATTGTCGACCTGCTGAAGATGCTGGATCTCGATTCCAGCCTGGATGCGCGCAAGCAGCTCGCGAGCGAGCTCAACGTGCATGCCGGAGCGGATGGCAGTGCCGAGCAGAACATCGCCCTGTCGAAGGCGGTGTGGCAGCAGCTCGCCCAGAATGGCGGCAAGGTGCCCGACAGCCTGAAGCACTGAGGGTTGCGCGAAGGGAGGGGCGCAGGCCTTCCTCCCTTCGTAGCCCGGGAGTTCCCTTTCGGCCTGAGGCCGCTCCTCTGTCCAGAACGGGACGGCAGCCCTGCTGGCCGTGTCCCGGCGCGATCAGGATTGCGGTGCCGTCCCGGCTCCGCTTTCCATGGCTTCGATGAGAAGGTCCAGCAGGGCGGCGGCAAAGGTCCGCATATTGGCCGGGCGGTCCTGGCTCCCGGTTTCCAATCGCCGCGTCAAAGCCATCGGGCCGGCGACCGCGATGCAGGCATGGCCGGCGGGATCGCCATAGCGGTTGCCGCCAGGGCCAGCCGCACCGGTCTCGGCAATGCCCCAATGCGTGGCGAAACGCTTCTGGACGCTGCTGGCGAGCAGCATGGCATAGTCGGCCTTGAACAACGTCTTCAGGCTGTCGCCCCTGCGAGCAGGGTGCGGCCTGTCGGGACGCTGGCTTGGCTGATCGGGGTGAGGATTGCCTGTCGGAGGGCGGCGAGGAGAGCGGCCAAAAG
>NZ_BDLP01000352.1:0-4545 GCF_001950415.1 Roseomonas sp. TAS13 | reverse complement strand
TCGCCTTACGGTGGAGCTGTGCGTAGATGTGATCAAGAGACAGCCTGCGGCGGGAGGTCGTGCCGCCGCAGACCTTCCGCACCGCGCGGCAGGGCGACGTGCTGGTGCTGCGGATCACCGCCTTTTCCTCCGACACAGCGGACCAGCTCGGCGAGGCGCTGCTGATGGCCTTCGACCATCCCGCCGCCCCGGCGCCGCGGAGCCTGGTGCTGGACCTGCGGGGCAACCGGGGCGGCTTCCTGCGTGAGGCGATCCGGGTGGTGGACAACATCCTGTCCGCCGGCATCGTCGCCCGCACCGACGGCCGGCACCCGGATGCGCGCCGCGTCTGGCACGCGGCGGGAATGGACCTGACGCAGGGGCGGCCGATCGCCATCCTGGTCGATGGCCGCACCGCCTCCTCGGCCGAGATCGTGACCGCGGCCCTGTCCGACAACGGCCGGGCGGCGGTGGTGGGCAGCGCCACGATGGGCAAGGGACTGATCCAGATCCTGGTGCCCCTGCCCAACGAGGGCGAGCTCTCGCTTTCCTGGTCCCGCATCCTGGCGCCGGACGGTTGGCCGTTGCAGTCGCTGGGCGTGCTGCCTTCCCTCTGCACCAGCCTGGGCGCGGACGGCGCCACCCGGGGCCTGGAGCGCCTGGCCCAGGGCGACGCCCCCATGGGCGCGGTACTGCGGCGCCAGCGCCAGGCACGGGTGCCGGTGCTGCCGAGCGAGATCACCGCCCTCCGCAGCGCCTGCCCCCCCGCCGAAGGCCGCGACGGCGACCTCCAGGCCGCGGTTACGCTGCTGTCGAATCCCGAGGCCTATCGCACCGCCACGGCGAAGTGACGGGGCGGCCGGATGGCAACCATGCCGGCGGCTCGCCCAGGTGGGCCTCCGGCATGGGTGCCATCCGGCCGGTGAGGGTTGTTTCCGCGAGAGAAAGCTTGACGCAGCGGGCGCGGTGACTAGGTTGCGCCGTTCAACGGCCGGGGCTCAGTGCGCAGGCCTGTTTACGGAATCAGACCATGGCCAAGTCCAACACGATCCAGATCAAGCTCCTCAGCACCGCCGAGACCGGCTACTTCTACGTGACGAAGAAGAACACCCGGCATGCCCAGGGCAAGCTGGAGCTGAAGAAGTACGACCCGGTGGCGCGCAAGCACGTCGTCTTCCGCGAAGCCAAGATCAAGTAATCGCGCCGCGTCCCGGCACCATGCCGGGACGCCACCCTTCCTGCTCCCCCATGGCCGGGGCTGGAAGGCCGTTGCCGATCCATTCGCCATGACAGAGAGCCCGACCGGTCCCCGGCCGGGCTTTTCGCGTCCGGAAGGGATGCCCGGATGTCCGGGCAGGCGGCTCAGGCTGCCGCGCCGGTTCCGCTGCGCGCGATTTCCAGCCGGTTCCGGCCGGCGGCCTTGGCGCGGTAGAGCGCCTCGTCGGCCGAGGCCAGGAGATCGTCCAGCAGGATGCTGTCTCCGCCGCTGGCGCCGCCGATGCTGATGGTCACCCGGACCGGGCCGGAAGGCAGCCAGACCGGCTCCTCGCCCACCGCCAGGCGCAGGCGTTCCGCCACATTCGCCACGTCGGCCGGGGAGCGGCTGGCCATGATGACCAGGAACTCCTCGCCGCCATAGCGGGCCACGATGTCGGAGGAGCGGAGGTTGCTCCGCAGCCGCTGGGCGACCTCGCGCAGCACCACGTCGCCGCCGGCATGGCCGAAGGTGTCGTTCACGCGCTTGAAGTGGTCCACGTCCAGCAGCAGCACCGAAGCACCGCCGGAACGTAGCATCGCCTCCAGGTGGCGGGAGGCATAGAGCCTGTTCCGCAGGCCGGTCAGGCTATCCGTGACCGCCGCCTCCAGCGTGCGCTGGAGATCCTCGCGCAGCCGGTCCTGGTAGAGCTTGCGGCGGATCTGGTTGCGCGCCCGGGCCCGCAGCTCGTTGCGGTCCACCGGGCGCAGCACGTGGTCGTTGGCGCCGAGGTCGAAACCCCGGAGCACGAGCTGCCGCTGCGCCGGATCGGCGACCAGCAGCACCGGCAGGTCGCGCGTGCCGGATTGCGCCCGGAGCCGGGAGGCGAACCGCAGCCCATCGCCGGCATCGAAGGAAAGGCTCAGCACGGCCAGCTCGAACTCGCCCGACATCAGCGCGTTCCAGGCCGCGCCGTGGTCGGTGGCCACGAAGCAGACCACGCCGTCCTCGGCCAGCGCCTCCTCCAGGAAGCGCGATTCCTCGCGGTCCTCGGTAACGATGAGGGCGCGCGTGCCGATCATGCTGCTCAGCGCGCGCAGCCCGCCGCTCATGCCGAGGTCGCCGGTGCTCTCGGAGCGGATGTGGAAGGCGTCCAGCACCTGCTTGGTACGCAGCAGGGCGCGCAGCCGCGCAAAGAGCGTGGCATGGTCCACCGGCTTGGAAAGGAAATCGTCGGCGCCGGCCTCCAGGCCGCGGATGCGCTCGCTCTGGTCCGTCAGGGCGGTGATCATGACCACCGGGATGTGCCCGGTCTGCTTCTGTGCCTTCAGGCGGCGGCAGACCTCGTAGCCGTCCATCCCCGGCATCATCACGTCCAGCAGGATGACGTCGGGCGCCCATTCCTCGGCGAGGCGGATGGCCGCCGGGCCGGAGCTGGCAGAGGCGACCTCGTAGTATTCGGCCCGAAGGCGGGCTTCCAGCAGATGGATGTTCGTCGCGATGTCATCCACCACCAGGATGCGGGCGCTCACGCCGGATGATCCTCCGCCTTTGGCACGGCGTCCTGGCCGGCACCGGGAGAACCGGGCGGCGTGACGCGACCGGCCTCTTCTGGCCGGGTACGAAGACCGGAAAAAGGACAAAGCGTGGCGATTTTATATCACTCCCCCTGTCCCGTGAGCGACCTTCGTGGCTGAAGCACCAATGCCCCCGCCGCGCCGGTTACGCAACCTCCGCGTGAACTCCGCACGACTCTTGCCATGGGCTTTCGGGCCATCTCCACGCCGCCGGGCGAGGCGCCGTAGCGACGCCCTTCACATATCGCACATGCGTGACCCCCGCGAGCGAAATGATTGTGCAGGGCAGCATTCCCGCACAGCCGTGGCCCGGAGGGCACTTACCGGCCACGGCCGTGCGGGCAGCGCGGGAATCAGCGCGGGGCGAACTGGGTCTTGCCGAACATGTTCTCGCGCTCCGCATCGGTGATCGCCCCCTGCCGCGAGCGGTCCGCCAGCACGGCGACGCCGCGCTGGACGGCCGGGCGGGCGGCGATGGCGTCGTGCCAGCGGAGAACCGAGGGATAGTCTGACAGGTCGATGCCACGCCGGTCCGGGTTCCGGATCCATGGGAAGGTGGCGATGTCGGCAATGGAGTACCCGGACCCGGCCAGCCATTCGGATTCCGCCAGGCGCTTCTCCAGCACCCCATGCAGCCGCCGGACCTCGTTGCCGTAGCGTTCGACGGCATAGGGGATGCGTTCAGGGGCATAGGCGGCGAAGTGGTTGTACTGGCCGAACATCGGCCCGACGCCGCCCATCTGGAACATCAGCCATTGCAGCGCCTTGAGCCGCTCCACCGGATCGGTGGGGATCAGGCGCCCGGCCTTCTCGGCCAGGTAGATCAGGATGGCGCCGCTTTCGAAGAGCTGCAGCGGCTTTCCGCCCGGCCCATCCGGATCGACGATGGCGGGGATGCGGTGGTTCGGCGTGATGGCCAGGAACTCCGGGCGGAACTGCTCGCCCGCCCCTATGTTCACCGGCACCACGCGATAGGGCAGGCCCAGCTCCTCGAGCGCGATATGGACCTTGTGGCCATTGGGTGTGGGCCAGCTCCAGACTTCGATCATGCCATGCTTCCTCGGCTGCCGAGGGGCCGGAATTGGGGAGGCCGGGAGTGATCGGCAAGCCGCAAACCAGTGGTTGCGAATTCCCTCGGAACAAACCACCATCGCGGGAAATTGTCTGGAGTACCCCGGGAATGGTGGCTTGGCAGCCCGAGAACGCGGAAGCCTTCCTTGGCAAGGATGGCCTGATCGACACGCACCGTCTTCTGGACGCGACCGCCGAGGCGGAGCGGCTGGCGCGGCTGGACAGCCAGCATGAAGGCATCCCGGTCAGCGATCCGCGGTTCCACATGCCCTTCTCCGACCCGGCGACGGTGCGGGAGGTGCTGCCGCAGCTGACGGTGGCCTTCCACCTCCTCCAGGCCGAGCCCGGCCACCGCGTGCTGGATCTCGGCTGCGGCCATGGCTGGCTGTCGCGGCTGCTGGCGCAGCAAGGGCTGGAGGTGCAGGCGGTCGATCCTTCCGCCACCGCGATCGGCAAGGCGAAGGCCTTCGCCTCGGTCCATCTGCCCCAGCTCGCGTCGCGGTTGAAAACGGGCGTGCTGGAGAAGGGCCGCATCCCCCTCCCCGATGCCTCGGTGGACCGGATCATCGCCTTCCACAGCCTGCACCGGCTCGGGGATCTCGCCGCGCTGCTGCCGGAGATGCAGCGCGTGCTGGCCGAGGGCGGCCGCGCCGTGATCATGACCGCGGCGCCCGGCCAGTCTGTCTCTTGATCACATCTACGCACAGCTCCACCGTAAGGCGA
>NZ_BDLP01000351.1:0-4554 GCF_001950415.1 Roseomonas sp. TAS13 | reverse complement strand
TTCGCCTTACGGTGGAGCTGTGCGTAGATGTGATCAAGAGACAGCCAGCACGGCGGGGACCTGACGCTCCTCGGGGATCAGCAGCAGCCCCAGCCGGCGCAGCGCCTCCCCCGCGCCGCGCCGCGCCGTCCAGCCCGCCAGCGGCACCGCCAGGGCGAGGCCGAGGATCACCGGCAGCATCCAGAGCGCCAGATATGGCGAGACCAGCCAGGCAGCCCCGCCGAAGAGCAGGCCGAACACCGTATGCCGCCAGTAGAGCCGCAGCACCTCGCGAAAGGGCAGGCTGCCATCCTCGCGCTGCTGCGCGTTCCAGCCGCTGTCCCGGCCGAGCAGGATGGAGGCCACGTCCACCGACTGGGTGAGCATGGTGACCGGCGCCATCAGCCCGGCGATCACCGTTTCCACCAGCATGCTGACGAAGGCACGGATGGCGCCGCCACAGCCCCGCCGCTCCGCCGGGCGGAAGGCCAGTGCGATCCAGGCGAGCAGCTTCGGCACCAGCAGCAGGCCCATCGTGCCGATGAAGACCCACATGGCGCGCACCGGATCGACCACCGGCCAGTCGGGAAACAGGCTGGGCCCGGTGGGGAAGTATTCCGGCCGGATGAAGCGCGCCTGGAGGGAGGTCAGCAGGCCCACCAACAGGAACAGGAACCAGAGCGGCGCGGTGATGTAGGAGCCGATGCCGGTCAGCAGATGCAGCCGGCTGATCCAGTGCAGGCCGCGCGCCGGCAGCACCGCCGCGTGCTGCAGGTTCCCCTGCGCCCAGCGGCGGTCGCGGATGGCGAGGTCGGTGAGCGAGGGCGGGCTTTCCTCGTAGGAGCCTCGCAGCGAGGGCACCATGTGGATCGCCCAGCCGCCGCGCCGCATCAGCGCCGCCTCCACGAAGTCGTGGCTCATGATATGGCCGCCGAAGGGCTTGCGCCCCTTCAGGTGCGGCAGGCCCGCCTGTTCCGCGAAGGCGCGGGTGCGGATCATGGCGTTGTGGCCCCAGTAGTTGCCCTCCGCGCCATGCCACCAGGCGATGCCCTCGGCGATCAGCGGCCCATAGACCCGCCCGGCGAACTGCTGCATCCGCGCGAAGAGCGAGCGGCCGTTGACGATCACCGGCAGGGTCTGGATCAGCCCGACATCCTCGTGCCGCTCCATCGCGGCGGCGAGGCGCACCAGCGTCTCGCCCTCCATGACGCTGTCGGCGTCGAGGATCAGCATCTGCGGATAGGCGGCGCCGAAGCGCGTCACCCATTCGGCGATGTTGCCCGACTTACGTTCCGTGTTCCTCGGGCGGCGGCGGTAGAAGATGCGCCGGTGGTCCCCGGTGCGTGCGCGCAGCGCCAGGAAGGCCGCCTCCTCCGCCACCCAGGCATCGGCATCGGTGGTGTCGCTGAGGATGAAGATGTCGAAGCTCTCGCCCCTGCCCAACGCCGACAGGGATTCGTGCATGGCCTGGAGCGCCGCCATCACCCGGGCCGGGGCCTCGTTGTAGACGGGCATCAGCAGCGCCGTGCGGTCGCGCAGCTCCGGCAGCGGGTCGCGCGCGGAGATGCCGAGCCGCCGTTCCGGCCCCGCCAACATGCGGAAGAACCCTGCCAGTGCGGAGGTGAAGCTCAGCGCCACCCAGGCGAAGAGCACCAGGAAGAGCAGGAAGAGCAGCACCTGCAACGTCGTCGGGCGGCTGAGGTCGAGCACGAGGTACATCTCCCGCCCGCCCAGTGCCGTCAGCGCGACGGCGCCGCCGATCACCAGCAGCCGCCGCAGCCCCATGAAGCGGGGCGCGGAGGGGCGGGTGGCCGGCCCACCCGGCGGCGCGGGGCCGCGCAGGTTCTGCACCGGCATGGCGAGCGGCGCCTCGGGCGGCAGGGCATGCCAGCCGGCATCGGCGGGATGGGGCTGGCGCGGCGTGTCCGTGGTCACGCCGTCCATCGGTACACCCAGCTTTCGGTCAGGGGCTCGTCGCCCAGGCGCAGCACGGCGCGCAGCTCCGCCTGGGTCTCGCTGCCCGGCTCCAGCTCGAAGGAGAGGCGCCAGCCCCCCGTCTCGCCGTTGGGCTGCGCCACCGGATTGAGGATCTTGCCCTTGTCGGAGGTGACCTCCAGCACCGGCTTCGCATCGGCGGGCAGCGAATCCAGCCTGCCGCCCGCCACGCCGATGACGAAGAGCCGCGCGTTCCGGTTGTTGATCCCGGCACCGACGCGGGTGTCCGTCACCCGCCCCAGCTCCGGCCGGCCCGTCCATTGCGGCAGCCAGTGCAGGCGATAGACGAAGCCGTATTCCCCCTTGGCCTTCAGCGGCTCCTTGGGTCGCCAGGCCATGACGATGTTGTCGTGGATCTCGGAGTTGGTCGGGATCTCGACGAGCTGCACCGCGCCCTCGCCCCAGTCGCCGATCGGCTCCACCCAGGCGCTGGGCCGGCGCTCGTAACGCGCCTCCAGGTCATCGAAGTTGGTGAAGGCGCGCTTGCGCTGCATCAGCCCGAAGCCGCGCGGGTTCACGTCGCCGAAATAGCTCACCTGCAGGTCGCGCGGATTGTGCAGCGGCCGCCAGATCTGCTCGCCCCGGCCGGAGAGCATCATCAGCCCGTCGGAATCATGCACGGCCGGACGGTAGTCATCGACGCCGAGCCGGTCGTTGGCGGCGAACCAGAACATGCTGGTCAGCGGCGCGATGCCGGCGGCGGCGATGTCCACGCGCGGGAAGACCGTGGCCTCCGTGTCGAAGACCGTGTCCTGGCCCGGGCGGATGGTGAAGCGGTAGGAGGCCGCGGCGCTCTGGCTGTCGAGCAGTGCCCAGACGGTGATGGAATTCACCCCGGCGCGCGGACGCTCCACCCAGAAGGCGCGGAAGAAGGGGAACTCCTCGCCCGTGGGTTCCGCCGTCTTCAGCGCGAGGCCGCGCGCCGAGAGCCCGTATTTCAGGTCCTTGGCCACGGCGCGGAAATAGGAGGCGCCGAGGAAGGCGCAGATCTCGTCGAAATAGTCCGGCCGGTTGATCGGCGCATGCAGGCGGAAGCCGGCGAAGCCCAGATCGGCGGGCTTCGGCGGCTCCAGGTCCTGGAAGCTGAACAGGTCCGGGCTGTAGAGGATGCGCTGCGCCTTGCCCTCCGCGACCTCGTACATCTCCACCCGTTGCTTGTAGAGGAAGCCGCGGTGGAAGAGCTGCATCTGGAAGGGCAGCCCCGCATCGCGCCACCAGGCGCGTTGCGGGTTGAAGCGGATGTCGCGGTACTTGTCGTAGGTCAGGTCCGCCAGCTCGCGCGGCAGGTCGCTGTCCGGCGCGCGGAAGGGCTTGGCGGCGAGGTCGCGCGCCATGCCGCGCACCGCGTTGCCGTCGAAGGGCACCGGGGCATTGGATGGCTGGGCCCCGCCGGAAGGGGCCGAGGATTGGGCGGCTGCATCGTGCGCCGCCCCGGCAAGGGCGAAGGCGGCGGGGATCGTGGCGAGCAGGTTGCGGCGGAGCACCGGCACCTCCGAAAGGGACAGGAACGTCGTGTCCAGGCCTCCGCCCTTCGCATGGGACGGTGGGCCCGGTCCACCGCCCGCGCGGGGCGCGCGGGCTGGGCGGGAAAGGTTGCTAACGGCTTAGATCGCGCGGTTTTGGCAAGGGTTGGGCAAATTCGTGACGCATCACGAAAGAGCGCTCTGGATTAATAGTTCTGCCCTGGAATCCACAGGACATCGCGGGCCCCGTTCTCGTTCAGGTGGCGCGCCATGACGAAGAGGTGATCGGACATCCGGTTCAGATAGCGCAAAGCCACCGGATTCAAAGCCTCCCGCGCGGAAAGCTGCACGAACTCGCGCTCCGCCCGCCGCGCCACGGTGCGCGCCAGATGCGCCTGCGCCGCCCCGGGCGTGCCGCCGGGCAGAATGAAGGAACGCAGCGGCGGAATCGCCGCGTTCATCGCCGCGACCTCCGCCTCCAGCCGGGCGCATTGCCGGTCGCTGATCCGCAGGCGCCCGGGATCGCCGCCGGGCACGGCGAGGTCGGCGCCCAGGTCGAAGAGATCGTTCTGCAGGCGCGCCAGCATGGCATCCGCCTCCGGCAGCCCGCCCGTGTGCAGGCGGATCAGGCCCAGGCAGGCGTTCAGCTCGTCCACCGTGCCGATCACCGCGATCCGCGGGGCATCCTTGCGCAGCCGCGTGCCGTCGCCCAGCGAGGTCTCCCCGCCATCGCCGCCGCGCGTGGTGATCACGTCGAGCTTCACCATGAGGGTTCCTCCGGGGGTCAGTGGGCTTCGTCGAAATAGACGGAGGTGTTGTAGCTCGACCAGACCGGCCGGCCATCGCGCAGGGCGGGGGTGAAGCGGCAGCGCTTGATCCGGGTCCTGGCCCAGTCGTCCAGCGCGGGGAAGCCGCTGCTCACGGCCACCTTCGCCTCCACCACCCGGCCATTGTCGGAAAGCCGCAGCCGCAGCCCGACGAAGCCGGCGTTGCGGTGCCCGATCCCGGCCGGTGGCAGGCCGATGGCCTCCGCGCAGCCGGCGGCGGGCATGGCCGGGCCCCGGCTCTCCCCCGGCAGGCCGCCGCTGCCGGCCCCGAGCCGCAACCCGCCCACGGA
>NZ_BDLP01000350.1:0-4559 GCF_001950415.1 Roseomonas sp. TAS13 | reverse complement strand
CGCCTTACGGTGGGGCTGTGCGTAGATGTGATCAAGAGACAGCCCCGGACCCCGGGGCTTTCGTGGGTTCCGGTGGTGGCCGCTGTTCTGCGGGACGATCCCTGGGGACAGGTGGAGACGCGGGGCTCCCGAGGCGGCGGAAAACACCTTGTCCGCCCTGGTGGCGCCCGCAGTCGCCGGAGAGCTTGGCTCTCCGGCGCGACCCGGCCGTTGGCGAGCGCCAGCGAACCGGATCAAGGACCCGCCGGGCCCCGGCGGATCGTGCGGCCCGGGGGGCCGGCGCACTGCGCCGACGGCGGAGCCTTGCCCCCCGGAAAGCGGAAGGGCAGCCCTGATGCCCGGCTGGCGGAAGGATGCGGGGCAGGCCTGTCCGGGGAATATGGTGCCGCTCAATGCACCAGACCCGGAGGGGTGGCGGCGAGGGTGGCGAGGTTGCTGTCCACGGCGCGGATCAGGCCCCAGTTCTCGGTGTAGCCGACAGGGAAGCCGGGGGAGCCGGCATCGGAATCCTGCTGCCGCGCATGGGCGTAGCTGGTCCACTTGCGGTTGGCCGGGCGGCGATGATGGAAGTCATGGCAAGGGGCGTCGCCGACCAGCACGAAGGCGCGGGAGAAGACCGTGACGGTCAGCATGTTGGCCCACCACAGCGCCCAGGCCAGGATGCCGCGCAGGGTGTTGGCGCGGGCGTCCGGCGGCATGGCGCCGGGGAAGACGCCGGTGGTGGAGGCGCAGACGAAGGCCTTGCCGCGGGCGGCGATCAGCTCTGGCTCGGGGAAGCGGTGCTCGCAGAGGATGCGGAAGACGGTCGCGATCTGCAGCAGCACGGTGAGCGGCAGGACCCAGGCCACCAGGAACTCGGTCATCGTGCCGGTCGCGGCGGCCAGGGCGAAGGCGGCGAGGTAGGCCGAGCGGCTCATCCAGTTGTGCTGCCGGTCCTGGCCGAACATGGCGGCCTTGACGCGGCGGCGCAGGAAGCGGGCGTGGAAGAGCGGCGAGACGAGGTTGGTGACCACCCGGCGCCACAGCTCGCGCTTGCTCACCCCCGGCTCCAGCCGGCAGACGCCGAAGACGAAGCCGGTGAACTCGTCCTCGTCGGTCAGCATCTTGTTGGCGCTGTGGTGCAGCATGTGCTCGCGCTGGTAGTCCTCGAAGCGCGCGAAGAGCAGCAGGCTGGAGACCAGGCGGCCGATGGCGCGGTTGCGCTCCCGCGTCGGGAAGACGGTGCCGTGCGAGCAGTGGTGGAAGACCACGACCTGGTAGAGGCCGAGGCCGGAGGCGGTGGTGGTCAGCCCCACGAGGAGCAGCAGGCAGGCCAGCCAGAGCGGCATCGTCACGGCGATGGCGGCGGCACTCAGGCCCGCGCCACCGAGCATGGCCAGCAGGCCGCCCGCGACGAAGGCGATGGGGGAGCGCTCGGGTGTTTCCTCGCCGGGGGCCGGCTTGGCGGTGATCAGCGTCAGCAAAGGCTGTAGGAAGGCCGGAAGACGGGCCGCCATGTGGGCGCGTGGGTCATCGCGCAGGAAGGTGGCGGACTCCAGGCTCTGTGCGAGTCGGGAACGGTCCAGGGTCTGTCGGTTGGGGAGGAAGGACATGGTCTTTTTTCCTTTTCATGCTCTCAGTGGCGATCACCCGTTCCAGTGCAGCGAAACGGGAATGAACATTTCGTTGCGAGCAAAATAGATACTATTCACAATATTAAGGAGCATCTGTCTTGCGACAAACTACTCCTAATTGATTTGCTCGCAGTAGTAGCTCTTATTGCGTGTGCTATTTTCTGCAATACTATTTTTGCTCTGCAGAAGCGGTAATGTCCGGCCGGGTGCAGCCGATCCCGATCTTTCGAGCGTGCAACCGCCGCGAAAGGTGATCTGCCTTATGGTGAGCATGCTTCGCAATCGAATGGGAGGCGGTGATGGAAAAGGATCCATCCTCCGGCCAGCCTTGCTTTCGACGGAAGGAAGAGACGAACTCGCCTCATGGTTGTAGCCGATTCGGGGCAACCCCCGGCGGACTGGCCATGCAGGGGCGGAACCGGCCGGCCGCTGCCGCGCCAAGGGGCCGGGCGGATGAGAGCCGCGCAGGTGCCTGAGGCAAGACGCCGGACCTTGCGTCATCGGGGCTGCCGGCAGGAGCGATCGTCCGGATCACGCCGTGTGAAGCAGTGGGCTGGAGCGGATGCACGCCCCAGCGCACATCCGCCTCAGGGCGCTCCGTTCCGGGCTCCCGGCGGAGGGTGTCAGCCCGGCGTGTGTTCGTTCTGCTGCGTGCCGGCCCCCCGGACCCTCCGCCTGCGAGGGGCCTTCGCCCGGCCGGGCTCTTCCGCTCGATCGGGATTCTCCCCGGCACCGGTATCCTTGCCGGAGGCCAGGGCCCAGCGGAGCGTGACATAGCCGAGCAGGCCCGCCACCACGGAAGAGGCGAGGACGGCGATCCGGGCCAGTTCCTCGTGCCGGGTGCCGCCGAAGGCGAGGTGCGAGATAAAGAGCGAAACGGTGAAGCCGATGCCGGCCAGGATGCCCAGGGCGGCGATCATGCCCCAGCTCGTCGCTTCCGGCAGGCGGGCAAGGCCTGCGCGACAGGCCAGCCAGGTGGCGCCGAGGAAGCCCACCGGCTTGCCCAGGAGCAGGCCCGCCACGATGCCCAGGGCGACGGGGCTGGCCACGGCGTCGCGCAGCAGGTCGGGCGAGATGGCGATCCCGGCATTGGACAGGGCGAAGAGCGGCAGGACCACGAAGGTGATCCAGGGATTGGCGATGGCCAGGACGCGCTCGGCGGCTTCATAGGTCGCGTCCGAAAGCTCGCTGAGCGTGCCGAGGGCGCGGGCGGCGTCCTCGTGGCCCTCCTGCTTCCTTTCCTGCGAGTCGGATTCCATCTGGCGACGGGCCCGGCGGAAGAGGCGCAGGGGGTGGCGCACCTTGTGGGCGAAGCTGCCGGACGAGACGCGGGGGACGGTGGGCACCAGGAACCCCAGCGCGACCCCGGCCAGGGTGGCGTGGACATGGGCCTGCTGCATCAGGAACCAGACAACCAGGCCGAGCAGCACATAGGGAACACTGGAGATGACGCCGGTCCGGATCAGGCCCAGCACGGCGCCATAGGCGAGCAGCGCGCCCAGCAGCGGCCAGAACTGGACGTCCGGCGTGTAGGCGAAGGCGATGACCAGCAGCCCTCCGACATCGTCCACCGCGGAGAAGGCCATCAGCAGGACGCGCAGGATGCGGGGCATGCTGTGCCCGGCGAAGCCGAGAATGCCCAGGGCGAAGGCGGTGTCCATGGTGACGGGGATGCCCCAGCCCCCCTGCCCCTCCCCGCCCAGGTTGAAGGCGAGGTAGATGAGCACGGGCACGAGCAGGCCGCCGACGGCGCCGAAGAAGGGAAAGGCGGCGGTGGCGCGCTCCGAGAGCAGGCCCTTGGTCAGCTCCCTCTTCACCTCGACGCCGATGCCGAAGAAGAAGATCGGCAGCAGCGCCTCGTTTGCCCATTCGGCGAGGCTGTAGCGGAGCTCCGCCCCGCCGAAGGAGAGGGCAAGCGGCGTTTGCCAAAAGGCGGCATAGGCCTCGGCCCAGGGAGAGTTCATCGCCAGGATGGCGACGGCCGTGGCGATCAGCAGCGGACCGCCGGCGACTTCCGGGGCGAAGAAGAGTGGCGCGATGTTCTGGAAGTAGTGATGTGCGAAGCGGGAGTAATGCGCGCGTGCCCGCAGCTTTCCGTGCAGGCGGGGCGGAATTTTGGGCAACCGGGCTTCCTTCCTCCATCTGCCGCCACCCCGGCCAGGGCGGATGCCTGCCGGCAAGGATGTCCAGGGTGCAACGACCCGGCCCGGCCAAGGTTCAGTGCGGCACCTCATGGAGGGATGCGGGCAGCGGCCTGCGCCTCCTGATTGCGTGGCGCCGTCCCGGGGGGACAAGGCCCCACCTGCAGCCGGGGATCGGGCCGCGGGACAACGGCATCCACCGGAACCCACGAAAGCCCGGGGTCCGGGGACCGGCTTCGGTCCCCGGCGGAGGGGGGGTCCGGCGGGAGAGGCGGCCCCTCTCCCCCGGCGGCCAGCCACGGAGAGCGACGCCCACAGCGGATCGTGTCAGTTCCGCTGGCGGCTGAGGATCACCAGCCAGACGATGCCGCCGATGGTGGCGGCGATGCCCAGCAGCACGAAGAGGGGCACGCCCAGCCAGCGCGGGCCGTGCTGGCCCAGAAGGGGGGCGAGGCCGATGGCGAAGGCGCCGGTGACGACGGCGACGGCGACCTGCAGGGCCGCATGCTCGATGCGGCGGCCGAGCTTCTCCAGCTGGACGACCTCCAGCCGGGCGGAGAAGCGGCCGTACTGCATCCGGCGCAGCACGGTGCGGAGGATGCCCGGCATGTCCTGCGCCAGGCCCTGCATCTCCAGCAGCGCCGCTTCCGTGCGGTTGCGGAGCGCGCGGGGCGTGTAGCGCTGGCGCATCACCTGTTCGACCATCGGGCGCATGGAGCCGACGAGGTCGAAGCCCGGCTCCATGCGGCGGACCACGCCCTCGGCGGTGACCAGGGCCTTGAAGCCCTGGGCGAGGTCGGCGGGC
>NZ_BDLP01000349.1:0-4564 GCF_001950415.1 Roseomonas sp. TAS13 | reverse complement strand
CCTTTTGGCCGCTCTCCTCGCCGCCCTCCGACAGGCAATCCTCACCCCGATCAGCCAAGCCAGCGTCCCGACAGGCCGCACCCTGCTCGCAGGGGCGACAGCCTGAAGACGTTGTTCAAGGCCGACTCAGTAGCTCGCGGACAACGGGGAACGATATGCGATCAGACTGCATGACGGGGCGCCCGTGTCCGCCGGGCTTATCCATTAGCCGCACAATGATCATGATCAGATCATGCAGAACAGCATCGTGCACGTATGCCGCTGCGGTATCAGCTTTCGACCGAGCAACCCTTTTCTGAATGGTGCTGTCTTCGTTGAAGGCCGCCCAAATTTCTTGCAGCGCCATCGCGTAACGCGTGCTTCCGGCGATCCGGTTAACATAGCGCTTCAAGCGTTCAATCGCCTTTTCAACATCCGTTGCGACTGCAAGCCCTGTCACTTCCGCCTCGGGGTCCGGTCTTCCAGATCCGCCGGCGCCACCGTCACACCGGCGGCCTGGAGGGCGTGCGCCACCACTTGCTTCATCGTCAGGCCCCGCTCCTTCGCGGCAGTGGTCAAAGCGTTCACCGTGCTCGTTCGAAAACGCATGTTCAGTGTTGTCAGTGAGTCCGATACCGGAGCCACAGCCGGCGGCTGCTGCGGCGCTGCTTCTGCCGCGAGGCGCAGCACATCCTCGGGGCTGGGCCTCGCGGCAGCCCTGGGCTTCAACGGCGCCTTCACGTCGTTACGCCCTTACGTACCGTAGGAACCCATTTCAGCCTTCGCAGTTCGTCCAAAAGGGCCTGGATCTCTACCGCTGCCGCACCGGAGGCAGGAAGCCGGCCGCTGTATGACAGCTCGCCATAGGCCACGAGATCGCCCAAAGAAGCCTTGAGGCGGGGCACCTTGGCCCGTTCCAGCTCAGCCGCCGCATGCTTCGCTAACCCGGTCCGCTTGACCCTGTTGAGGATGACGCGGGCGGGGATCTCCCGCCGGGCGGCCCGACCCAGCCCTTCTACAAGGCGGAATGTCTTTTCCGCCTCGGTCACATCGGCCTCACCGGCCAGGGCAGGGATCAGCACCGCATCGGCCGAGGTCATCGCCACGGTGGCAGCCCGGTTGCCGAAGCCGGCAGTATCCACCAGCACCAGCCCAGGACCGTCTGCCTTGGCCGCGATCAGGTGGGCCAGTTTGGCTTCATCTACTTCCGCGTGAACCTCAATGGCTGGCCCCTCATAAGCGTTGGTGGCCCAGCGTGAGACGGCAGCAGTCGGATCAGCATCCACCAGCATCACTGGCATGGCGGGAGCCAAGCTGGCCGAAAGGATCTGGCACAGGGTTGTCTTTCCCGGTCCGCCCTTGCTGCTGGCGATGGTCAGGATTGTCATGGCGCACGTCCCGTCGTCGCTACAGCGATACGTAACGACGTATATACGTGCATTCGTAACGCATCTGGCATCCAGATCTCCGACAGTCTTGAAGGGCGGAGCGCAACCATGCTCCAATATGGCGCTTTACGCCATAGGGCATTTATGGCATCATAAGCCATATGAAGGCGGTCGAGATCTTCCGGGAAAAGGTGGTCCTGAGCGCCACAGAGTTGGTTGAGATCGTCATATGGCAAGTGCCCACTCCGGTCCCGCCATCGGACCACGATTTCAAGTATCGGCTCGTGTACGTCCGCGAGGGCCAGCGCGTGGTGGGCTATGACAACGAGCGGGGCAAGGGCGACCATCGGCACATTCATGGCCAGGAGTTGCCCTACACCTTCTCCACCATAGATCGGCTGCTGGCCGACTTCTCAGCGGACGTGAGCGCAAACAGGGAGAAGAGCGATGGCTGAACTGAATGTTCATGTCGGTGAAGGACTGGATGCCGCGCTGGCGCGAGCATCTGAAGCCGTACGGCGAGCTAAGGCCGGCAAAACGGTGCGGGAAAGCCACGTCTCCTTCGCCACCTGGGAGCTGTTCTCCTCAACAATGACCACGAAGCGCTTCGAGCTGCTGCGCCACGTCCATCGCAATCCGGAAGCTAGCATCGCCGCGCTCGCCCGCGCGCTGGGACGCGACTACAAACGCGTTCATGAGGATGTGGAAGCCTTGACCGCAGCGGGCCTATTGGACCGCGAGGGCGGTGGCGTGCAGGCCCCCTATGATGAGATCCGCACAGCGGTCGCACTGTAGGAGCACGTGATGTTCAGCGTCAGGCAGAGGCAAGCTTATCAACGGCTGACGCGCGCCCATGAACGTTATGAAGTGCGATGGGGGGATCTACCTTTCTCCGTTGTGCTACTGCACCCAAGCCAATTCTCTGCATGCGCAAAGCTGCTGGATGCGGCGACGGATGCGCCTCTGACACAGGAAGCCATCTGTGCAGCATTGGACATTCAGATGCCGCCAGCGGGTGCGCTCTACTGACCGTCAGCGGCAATCCGGCGCAGCGTTTCGTCAGTCGGCTCCTGCTCCCCCTCAGCCTTCCCCGGCCGCCACGCGCCGGTGGCGGAGAGCAAGCCCAGCAGCGCGTCATCGGGCCACTCGTTGACGGGCCGGCCATCGAAGTAGCGCCAGCGCCCGCCCTGTTGTTCCAGGGCCAGGACACGACGAAGAAGCGGAACACGCATCAGGCTTCCTCCGAACTCTTTGCCGCCTCCAACGCGGCGATGCGGGCTTCCAGCTCGGCCGCCTCGAAGACTCCCCGGGCAGCGTCGAGCACACGGAAGAGATCCGCCGCGTCGGCGGTCGGCATCTGGCCGTCCGCCAGGGCCATCAGCAGTGCCCCCACTGCTGCCGGTAGATCAGCCGTGCCGTGCACCGGCGGGAGATCCACCACGATAGGCCGCTTTTCGGGCCACAGGCGCTTCAGCAGCAGCTCGGCCGCGCGAACATCCCCGCGCCGCGCTTGTTCGATCACCGCCGCCAGGACGGCGGGAGCCGCCTCCTCGGCTAAAGCATCAAGGGCGGCAGTGAGCACGTTCCGGGAGCCCTTGCGGCGTCCGGCAGGGTTGCCGGACTGGCCGGGCCGGAAATGCCCGCGCGAATTGCGGCCCTCGTGCTCGGCCTGCTGATGGCCTGCAAATTCAGGAGCCGGCGGCGTCATTTTCGCCACCTGGGCCACCCCGCGCCGCCAAAGGCTCCCGTTGCCGGCTTGGTCACCGGCAACGGCTCGGCCGTAGCCCGGGCGCGGATGGCAGCGGCAGCGCTGGCTGCGTCCGGCGCCGCATCGGCGAGCGCGGCGGCTTCGGCGAAGGCGGCCAGCCGAGCGTCATGACGGATGGCGGCGGAGGCGTAGGAATCGCCGCTGCTCACGCCGCTTCCTCGTTGTCGAGGATCAGCGGCGCGCGGAGCGCGTTTCGGGGCATCCCTTCCCGCGCTTCCATCTGCGAACTGGAGCTTCGCATCGGCAAGTTGTCCTCGAATCCGCCCGGGATGCTCTGCGACTGGCGGCTCATCAAGCTCGGCAGGTGGCGCAGCAGCACCGCCAGCGGGTCGTCAAAGGGCCGACCGGCCCGAGCAGCGCTCTGGCGTTCCCCCATCACGAAGGCCATCGCATCGTCCAGCACCGCCTCGGGCACCAACGCGCCGCGCCACAGGACCGGCACCGCCGGAAAGATGTGGCACCCCCGCGTCTGGAGTCGCTCCACCACAAAGTCGCGGGTTCGCTTCAGTTCCTCTGCTCGCTCGGCCGCAGGGAGGCGGCGGAAAAGCACAAGCTGGTCTTCCGGCGCCCGGGAGGTGCTGCCGAACATCATATCAAGCATCAGGACCTCCACCGTTCCGCCTGATCACGGATCATGGCGCGATGAAAATCCTTCGAGGACCCCCGCGCCCGCTCCGCCTCATCCTTCCGCAGCCGGACGGCGCTCGTAGGCTTATGAGGAATATCCACCGGCGCGACGGCATTCGGGTTCGCATCCCGGATCATTTCGAACCGATGGCGCTCCGATCCCGTCAGCACCCTATGCCGGGGCGCCAGGGCCTCCCGCGCAGCGCGGTCGGCCGCGTGATCGGCCCTGGCCTGGGCCGCATCCGCCTCCGCATCAAGCTTCGCCAAGGCCGCCCGGCGGGCGCGCTCGCGGCGCAACTCGTCCTCGATCAGCTCCGCGTCAGAGCGCCACCGCGACGCCTCGCCGGCAGGCACCGTCATGGCCACGCCAACAAGGTCGGTATCTCGCCGCCATACCCTGCCGCCGCTCATGCGCGCTCATCCCCAACATGTCTGGGCCGCCCCACATCGGGAAGCGGTGCCGGCTTCGGCTCCGCCCTGATCTGGGCCTGCCGGATCAAGTCCTCCGCCTGCCGCTGCGCGTCGGCAGCAGAAGCTTCAAAATCATACCCGGGGCTTTCCGGCACCTTCGACTGATCATTCATGCGATCACCGTCCGAGTTCATTGGATGGCAATCATGAACCATTCCGTAAATACATGCGAGAGATAGGTTCTTACTGTAAATTCTCTCTCTTTGTCAATCGGCACTGAATTGGGACCCCAGATCGGCACGCAAAAGGGACCCTCTTGTGAGGTGTGTTGAGGGGGCGTTCAGGCGCGGTTCTTGAATCGCCAACTATCGTTGCCGGTCTCGACGATGTC
>NZ_BDLP01000348.1:0-4607 GCF_001950415.1 Roseomonas sp. TAS13 | reverse complement strand
CGCCTTACGGTGGAGCTGTGCGTAGATGTGATCAAGAGACAGGAAGCCCTGCGGGCGATGGGAGCGGATGTGCGGCTGACGGCGTTGCGCCTGCCGGAGCCGGAAGGCGTGGCGGCGGTGGCGGCGCAACGCCTGCGGGGCGAGTTGCCGCCGCGCGAGGCGGAGCCGCTTTACCTGGAACCGCCGGCGGTGCGGGGCTGATGCGGCTGCGCGACGTGGGGGTGGAGGAGGCGGCGCGGCTGGCGGTGCTGCATGCCTCGACCTTTCCGCCCGCCGAGCGCTGGGGCGAGGTGGCGATCCGCTCGATGCTGGAGGCGCGCGACAGTTTCGGCATCCTGGCCGGGGACGAGAGCGGCGAGGCCGGCTTCGTTCTGGCGCGGGCCATGGTGGGGGAGGCCGAGATCCTGACCCTTGCCGTGCGGCCGGAACGGCGGCGCGAGGGCGTGGGCGCGGCGCTGCTGGGCGCGGCCGCCATGGCGGCGGCGGCGCGCGGGGCGGAGGCGCTGTTCCTGGAGGTGTCGGAGCGGAACGCGGCGGCGCGGGCGCTCTATGCCGGGGCGGGCTGCACCGAGGTCGGGCGGCGCAGGCGGTACTATGCCGACGGGTCGGACGCGCTGGTGCTGCGGCTGGACCTGACGGGCGGGGCGTAAAGGGCCGACCCTGCGTTCTTGATGCGTTCCAGGCGATCGGCTACGCCGTTGCCGCCCATGGCCAGAAAGCGACGGATGTGACGTTCCCCCGGCTTCTTGTCACCGACACGATTACCCCGGAAATGGAGGCCGTGATCGGCGGCGGGCTGAACGCCTTCAACGATGTGGTCACCGGCCAGGCGGACCGGCAGCCGGTCGCCGTTGTGGCGCGCGACCCCGGGACCGGTGCCATCCTGGGCGGGGCGACGGGGCGGTCGTCGCTGGGGCTGCTCTTCCTGGACCTCTTCTACCTGCCGCCGGAATGCCGGGGCGCGGGGCTGGGCAGCGCGATCCTGCAGGCCTTCGAGGCGGAGGGGCGTCGGCGCGGCTGCGTGGCGGCCGTGCTCTACACGATCAGCTTCCAGGCGCCGGGCTTCTACGAGCGCCATGGCTGGCGCCGCTTCGGCGAGGTCGCCTGCCTGCCGCCCGGGACGAGCCGGATCTTCCTGTCCAAGACGCTGTAGGACCGGCCGCTTCCCGGCGGGGCCGCGATCTGCTTAAGCCCTGTTCCCATGGCACGCATCTGGATCGCGCTCGGCGCGCTTTCGGGACTCCTGGCGGTGGGGCTTTCGGCCTGGGCCGCCCATGCCCCCTTCGCCGCCGCCCCGGAACGCGCGCGGCTGCTCTCCCAGGCCCTGACCATGCAGGGCTGGCACGCGCTCGCCCTGCTGGCGGTGGGGCTGCTGGCGGAACGGCGGGGCGGGCTCTTCCTCAACCTCGCCGGGCTGGGCTTCGGGGTGGGCACGGTGCTGTTCTGCGGAGCGGTGTGGTCGGTGGCCGTGCTGGGGCGCTCCCTCGGCGTGGTGGCGCCGACCGGCGGCGTGCTGCTGATGCTGGGCTGGGCCTGCCTGGTCTTGGCGGCGCTGCGCCGCTGAGGCGGTCTGCGGCCCCCTGATCCGCCAAGGGCCGTGATACGCCCGGAGCCGGCCGGCGGCGGGGCTGAGCCGCGGGGCCGTGCCTCTCCGATGGCTCATGGCGCACCGGGTCCCCGCCTGCCCGTCCAGGAAGCTTCGCCGGCAGTCCGATCATGGCTGGCAGGAGGCTTGCCCGATGGGATAGCATAGCCCCCTACCCTATCGGCATGGAGGGGACGTGACCCATACGATCGGGAACAAGAACAAGCTGATCGCCCGCGTGCGGCGCATCAAGGGTCAGGTCGAGGCCGTCGAGCGTGCCCTGGAGGCGGAACTGGGCTGCGCGGATGTGCTGATGCTGGTCGCGTCGCTGCGGGGAGCTGTCCACGGCCTGAGCGCCGAGGTGATGGAGGACCACATCCGCAACCACGTCGCGGACCCGGACACCGACACGGACCCTGAGCGCGCCAAAGGTGCCGCCGAGCTCATCGAGGTCGTGAGGACCTATCTCAAATGAGCGCGCCCCGGGACCACGCCCTGGCGGCGGGCGAGCATGAGCATGTGTTCCTCGGCGAGGGCCATGCCCGCAACGAACGGCGCACCTGGTTCGTCATCGCCCTTACCGCCACCATGATGGTGGTGGAGATCGTCGCCGGCGGGATCTTCGGCTCCATGGCCCTCGTCGCCGATGGCTGGCACATGTCCACCCATGCGGCCGCCATGCTGATCGCGGCCCTGGCCTATGTCTACGCGCGCAGGAATGCCCGCAACCGCCGCTTCACCTTCGGGACCGGCAAGCTGGGCGACCTCGCCGGATTCTCGAGCGCCATCGTCCTGGCGATGATCGCCCTGCTGATCGGATGGGAAAGTGTGCTGCGCCTCCACGCGCCCGTTCCGATCGACTTCCCGCAGGCCATCGCCGTGGCCGCCATCGGACTGGCGGTGAACCTCGCGAGCGCCTGGCTGCTGAGGGACGGGCATCACCACCATGGCCACGATCATCATCATGGCCACGACAACAATCTGCGCGCCGCCTATGTGCATGTCCTGGCGGATGCGCTGACATCCGTGCTGGCGATCGTCGCACTCGGGGCGGGCAGCCTCTATGGCTGGCTGTGGCTCGACCCGGTGATGGGGGTCGTCGGCGCCCTCGTCATCGCCCGCTGGTCCTGGAGCCTCATCCGGGACGCGGGCCGCGTCCTGCTGGACTACCTGCCGCCCGGGGAGGAGTTGCCCGACGAGATCCGTGCCGCGATCCAGGCGCCGGGCGACACGATCACCGATCTGCATGTCTGGCAGCTTGGCCCCGGCCACCACGGCGCGATCCTGTCGATCGCATCGGCGGCGCCACGGCCACCCTCCTATTACCGCGGAAAGCTGGCGCGGATCCATGAGCTGTCGCATGTGACGATCGAGGTCGAGCCAGCCGGGCCGCGGGGGGCCTGATCTCCCCCGGCGGCAACCACGGCCCTCCCCGGGGCGGAGGAAGGCCGGGGAAGGCGGGCTTCCCCGGGGCGGCGGATCAGGAGGCCATGCCCATCTCCTCGGCGACGAGGCTGACCCAGTAGCCGACGCCATAGGGGATCGCGTCGTCGTTGAAGTCATAGGTCGGGGTGTGCAGGCCCTCGGAGGTGGCGCCGCCGGCGCCCTGGCCCATAAAGACGAAGGCGCCGGGCCGGGCCTCCAGCATGGCGGCGAAATCCTCGCCGCCGGTGACGGGGGGCGCGTTGCCGTCCACCTTGCCCGCGCCCACCAGGGCGCTGGCGGCGGAAACGGCGATGGCGGTCTGTTCCGCGTGGTTCACCAGGGCGGTGCCGCCGCGGTTGTAGGCGACCTCCGCCGTGCAGTGGAAGGACGCGGCGAGGCCGGTGGCGAGCTCGCGCATCCGGCGCTCCATCGTGTCGCGCACGTCCTTGGTATAGGAGCGGCAGGTGCCGCCGAGCGTGACCTCGGCGGGCATGACGTTCAGCGCCCCGAGCGAGCCGCCATGCACGGCGCCGACGCTGATCACCGCGGAATCCACCGCTGCGACGTTGCGGCTGACGATGGTCTGCAGCGCCAGGATGAACTGCGCCTGCAGCACGAGGACATCGGTGGAGAGATGCGGCGTGGCGCCGCCATGGCCGCCCGTGCCGCGGAAGGTGACGGTCCAGCGGTCGCCGGCCGCGAGGGCGGGGCCGACGCGGGTCATGAAGGTGCCGAGCGGGTGGCCGGGCTCGTTGTGCAAGCCATAGACGGCATCGACGGGGAAGCGGTCGAAGAGGCCGTCGGCCAGCATGGCCTTGGCGCCGCCGCGGCCTTCCTCGGCGGGCTGGAAGATGAACTGGACCGTGCCGCCGAAGCCACGGTTCTCGCTGAGGTACCGGGCGGCGCCCAGCAGCATCGTGGTGTGGCCGTCATGGCCGCAGGCATGCATCAGCCCCTTGTTCGTGGAGGCATAAGGCTTGCCGGTCTGTTCCTCGATATAGAGCGCGTCCATGTCGGCGCGCAGGCCGATGGCACGCTGCCCCGGCGCCTTGCCCTTCAGCGTGCCGACCACGCCGAAGCGGCCGACGCCTTCCGTGACCTCCAATCCCCATTCGCGCAGCTTCGCCGCCACCAGGGCGGAGGTGCGGTGCTCGTCCATGCCGATCTCGGGATGGGCGTGGATGTCGCGGCGGATGGCGGTCAGCTCCGGCTGGAGCTGGCGGATGCGGTCGAGAAGGGCGTCGTTCATGGGCGTTTCCGTGCAAGGCGCAGGCCAGGTGACAGGAGACGGCGGTATGGGACGGTGCGCAAGAAGGGTTGGCGGTTCTGTCCTGCCCAACCCCCGGGGGAGAGGCGCTGCCTCTCCGCCCGGCCCCCCTCTCCGCCGGGGACCGAAGCCGGTCCCCAGACCCCGGGCCTGAGTTGACTCTGTGCGGTTGCCGTCAGCCTGCAACCCGATCCCGGGGAGCAGGTGGCGACGCGGGGCTCGGAAAGAAGAAAGACACCTTGTCCGCGTGGGCGGCACCGGCAGCCCGCCGGAGAGCATGGCTCTCCGGCGCGATCCGGCCACAAGGAGAACCAACTCATCGGGTCCAGG
>NZ_BDLP01000347.1:0-4617 GCF_001950415.1 Roseomonas sp. TAS13 | reverse complement strand
GACATCGTCGAGACCGGCAACGATAGTTGGCGATTCAAGAACCGCGCCTGAACGCCCCCTCAACACACCTCACAAGAGGGTCCCTTTTGCGTGCCGATCTGGGGTCCCAATTCAGTGCCGATTGACAAACAGGAAGGACCCGATCGAGCAGGGCGGCTGGAGTGCCTATGTGGTCCTGAACACCGGGGCCGATCTCGGCAGCCCGGCGGTGCACCCCAACCTGCGCGGCGATGGCCGGAGCGGCCTCTACGGCTGGTGCGAGAGCCCCGCTCTGGAAGCCCTGCGCACGGAGTGGCTCGCGACCTCCGATCCGGCCTCACAGCTGGCGCTGGCGAAGCGCATGCAGGGACAGGCATTCCAGGATCTGCCCTATCTGCCGCTGGGTCAGGTGGCGCAGCTGACCGTCTACAGGGCCGGGCTGTCGGGCGTGCTGAAGGGCGTTCCGGTCTTCTGGAATCTGCGTCGCGGATGAATCCGACGCTCCGGCAGGCTCACCGGCCGGAACATGGACCTGCCGGGACTTGGTCATCCGAGTGTCACCCCCCGCCGCCTGCGCAGCGCCTCAATGTCTTCCAGGCGTTGCCGCACATCGTGCCCGCGCCGCTTCAGCAGTCCGGCGAGCAGCGCCTCCATCTGCGCCAGCGCGGGCACCATGCTGTCATAGGGGGAACTGGCCTCCACCGGGGCAGTCAGCACCAGTTGCGCGACCGCTGCGACGGGCGAGCGATAGGGGTCGGTGAAGAGCAGGATTCTTGCGCCTCGCGCCGCTGCCTCCGTGGCGAAATCCACCACATCCGCCTGATAGCGGCGGTAGTCGAAGATCACCACCATGTCCTGCCGTCCCAGATCGACGAGGGCGTCGACAGCCTCCGCCGTCGTGCCATCGAGGTGCCGTACGCCCGGGCGAAGCTGCACAAGGTGGGTGTACAGGATTCCGGCCAGGTAGCGGCTGAAACGTCCGCCCAGCAGGGTCAGGCGCAGCTTCCGGTCGGCCAGCATGTCGATGGCCCTGGCATAGGGTTCCGTCATGCCCTGCTGCCGCATCTCCGCCAGGCGGCCTTCCAGGAATTCCAGATAGGCTTCCGAGACGTCATGCTTCGCCGTGCCGCGGGCTTCCATCATCATCAGCGGAGAGCGGAGGCGGGCCTCCACCTCTTCCAGCAGCGCCTTCTGGAAGGCTGGATAGCCACCCGCCAGGCCGAGCTTCGCCACCAGGCGAACCACCGTGGGATCGCTGACGCCCGCGCGCCGTGCCAGGCTGGCGACCGTGCCGAGGCCGGCCAGGGGATAATCGGCCAACAGGGTGCGTGCCACGCGTGCCTCGGCGGGGGTCAGCTCCGCCCCGCGCTGCCGCAGGAGGTCCGAAATGCGCAGCCCGTCCACACCTTCCCCCACAGCCCCCGGAGCGGTCTTTTCAGGCCCTTCCCAGCCAGGGCGCAAGCTCATACCCGTGCCTCAACCGTGCAGCCTGCGCGTCAGCAGCTGGCCCAGCGCGGTCATGCCGCGCGTGATGACCTCCTCGGAAGGCGAGGAATAGCTGATGCGGGCATGGTTCGCTTCCTCCGCCACCGGATAGAAGCCGCCGCCGGGCACATAGGCGACCTTCGCGTCCGGGAGCGCATGCTCTGCCATGAAGCGCGCGGCATCGAAGCCCTCGGGAAAGGTCAGCCAGGTGAACATGCCGCCCGCCGGGTCGGTGCAGGTGACCTCCTGCGGGAAATGCCGGCGGATGGTGTCCAGCATCATGGTCTTCTTGCGCCTGTAGGTGGCCCGGATCGTCTCGACATGCGCATCGACGTCGTAGCGGTCGAGGAACATGGAGGCCGCGGCCATGCTCAGCGTGCCGCATTGCGTGTCGGCAGCCAGCTTGAGCAGGCCGAGCCGCTCGATGATCTCCGTGGTCGCCACCGCCCAGCCGAGCCGCAGCCCGGGCGCGAGGATCTTGGAGAAGCTGCCGAGGAAGATGACCCGCCCTTCCGTATCCAGGCTCTTGAGCGTCGGCAGCGCCTCTCCCTCATAGCGCAGCTCGCGATAGGGCGTGTCCTCCAGCACGATCAGCTCGTGGCGGTTCGCCAGTTCCATCAGCCGCCGGCGGCGCGGCAGGCTCATCGTCACGCCGGTCGGGTTGTGGAAATCGGGCATGGCATAGAGCAGCTTGGCCCCTGGGCAGCGCTTCAGCACCGCCTCCAGCGCTTCCATGTCCATGCCCTCCTCATCCATGCGCACCGGCTCGTAGCGGGGCTCGCAGGGGTTGAAGGCGATCAGGGCGCCGAGAAAGGTCGGATTCTCGGTGATGACCACATCGTCCCGATCGATCAGCAGCCTGCCCACCAGGTCGATGCCCTGCTGCCCGCCCTGCAGGATCAGCACCTCGTCGACGTCGCAGGTCACGCCATGCCGCGCCATCCGTGCCGCGACCTGCGCGCGCAGGCGCGGATTGCCGGCGGGCACGGTGTATTGCAGCGTCTCGCGCCCCTGCATCGCAATGGCCTCGTGGAAAACCGCATCGAACTGTTCCAGCGGGAAGAGCGAGGCATCCGGATAACCGCCCCCGAAGGACATGATCGAGGGATCGGCTCCGAGTTGGAGCAACTCCCTGATCGCGGAGGGCTGGACCTGGGCCATGCGGCTGGCGAAGCTGGTCTTCATCGGGCGAATCCCATCTGTGTGGCGCCATGTTAGTCCTGGCGATCGCGAGACGCTGCCCGGCCCGGGGTCTGCTCATGCCGTCCCGCAGAAAACGGTCATCTCGTCCGCGAGCGCCAGGATTATGGCGTGCCGCAGTTCGCGGCCGATATCGCCGGGACCGGTGTGGTCGCGACAGTGCATATCGAGGCGCTGTAGGATCCGGTCTACCCCGCCGTCGAGGAGACCGAGTGACTCGACAGGCTGCCGCTCCAGGGTGGCATGGCCGCGCGCTGCATCGGCGCCGCGCCCCTGGCCGCGCCCGAGGCCGCCGAGATCCTGGCCGCCCAGGCCTGTCACGGCCGCGTGGCCGGCATCCGGCAGACCCTGCGCTGGCCCCCCAACCCCAGGCTGCGCTGGAGCCAGGAGAACCTGGCCGAGAGCCCCGCTTGGCGCCGGGGCGTTGAGCTACTGGCGCGGCACGGCTTCTTGCTGGAGATCCTAACCAATCCCTGGCAGGCCGCCGCTGTCGCCGACCTGCCCGGCGACTTCCCCGAACTGCCGATCGTGATCGAGATTTGGGATTGCCGATTGTTGCCGTGGCAGAGTGGTTCCGCCAGCAAAGCATCTGGACCGGAGACATCCGCTTCCGGGGCCAGAAGGGTGTCTCCTGCCACGAGGCTGAGTGATGCGGCATCTTCGCTCATCATACAGCCACGGGAAGCTTGGCCCGCCAGCACGGTCCCACTCCGTGGCAGCCTGAGGCTTCAGAACGCTTCCCGCGGATCGATTGGGGTGGGCATCGGGTGGTGTGCCTCGATGGCTTCCGCAGCATCCAGGCAGAGATCCTCGCGGAACATTGCCGAGACTACCTGTACCCCTGTCGGCACACCATCATGCAGGCCCGTGGGTACGGAAAGTCCTGGCAGACCAAGCACCGAGACGGCAAGCATGGGGCGTTGCGCCTGCATGATGCGGTCGTTGGTCGCCTGATCGCGCAGGTCCTCCTCCCATTCGAAGATCGGTTGGGTGGAGGTGGGCATGACGGCCACGGCGTAGTCCTGGAAGAACAGGTTCCAGAGCCGCAGCAACCGGCTGCGTTCGGCCAACCCGGCGAGGCTGGAAGCGGGGTCGCGCTCGGGCCAGCAGCCGCGCCAGTAGGCAAGGCCGCGCTTGATGCCCTCGTCGCCATAGGCCTCGACGATCGGCTCCAGCTTGGCGATCACGTCCGGTCCACCGATCGGTCCCCAGAGATCAGCAGCAAGACCGAGTTCCGGCGGCTCGCGCTCCTCCACCACATAGCCGGCGGCTTCCAGCGCCCGCCCGGCGGAGCGCGTGGCGGCGGCCAGGACGGGGTGCACGCCGCGCCCGGCCGGGTCCACCACCAGTGCGGCGCGCAGCGGGCGCTGGCGCGGCGGGAAGGTCGCGATGGGAGCGACGCGCGGATCGTCTGGATGCGGCTGCGCCATCACCGCGAAGGCGAGGCGCAGGTCGCGCACGCGGCGGGTCAGTGGCCCCTGCACTGTCATGAGTTGCGAGGAGATGCCGGGCGGCGCCTTGGCCGTGCTGTTGAAGGATGGCACACGGCCGAGGCTGGGGCGCAGCCCGACGAGGCCGCAGCAATAGGACGGATAGCGCACAGAGCCCGCGATGTCGTTGCCCTGACCGATCGGGCCCATGCCGCTGGCGACCGCCGCCCCGGCCCCGCCCGAGGAGCCGCCCGGCGTGAGGCGGGCGTTCCAGGGGTTTCGCGTCTCGCCATGCAGCTCGTTGCCGGTGAACCAGCGCATGCTGAAGCTGGGCGTATTGGTGCGGCCGATCACCACCGCGCCGGCCTTGACCATGAGCGCCACCACCGGGGCATCGGTGGCGGCGATGTTGTCGCGCAGCGCGACGGTGCCGTTGTCGGTGGGCCAGCCGGCCTGGTCGGTGTTGACCTTCACCGTCACCTGTCTCTTGATCACATCTACGCACAGCTCCACCGTAAGGCGA
>NZ_BDLP01000346.1:0-4637 GCF_001950415.1 Roseomonas sp. TAS13 | reverse complement strand
CCGCGCCTCCCCCCGTCCCCGGGCCCCGCGCCCTCCCTGTCCCCACGGCCATGAAGCTCCCTTCGGACAGCCGCTCGGCCCGCCAGCTCCTGCGCCGCATCCGCGATGCCCGGCGTGGGCCCCGGGCTGTGCACCATCCCCATCCGGGGGAGGCGCCGGGCGGCGTAACCCTGCGGGTCGCCTCCTACAACGTGCACAAATGCGTGGGCCGGGACGGGCGCTTCGACCCGCAGCGCATCGCGGCGGTGATCGGGGAGATGGATGCCGACCTGGTGGCGATCCAGGAAGCCGACCGCCGCTTCGGCCGCCGCTATGGCCTGCTCGATGCCGCCACGCTGCGGCGGGAAAGCGGGCTGCACCTGCTGCAGGTCTCCGACCTGCCGGACGGGCATGGCTGGCACGGCAACGCCATCCTGCTGCGGGAGGGCACGCCGCTTCGCCTGCACCGGCTCGCCCTGCCCGGGGCGGAGCCGCGCGGCGCGGTGATCGCGGAGCTGGACCTGCCGGGGGGCCGGCTGCGGGTGGTGGCCGCTCATTTCGGCCTTCTCCGCAACTGCCGCATGCGCCAGGGCGCTGCCATCCTGCGCAGCATCGCGGAGGGTGCCTCCATGCCCACCCTCATGATGGGGGACCTGAACGAATGGCGGCCCGGACGGCGTTCGGCGCTGCGGTCGCTGGAGCCCTTCTTCGGCCCCATGAACGAGGGACCGGCCAGTTTCCCGACCCGGATGCCGGTGCTCTCGCTGGACCGCATCCTGGGCTGGCCGAACGGGCTGGTGCATTCGGTGGAGGCGCATGACACCGCCCTCTCCCGCGTCGCCTCCGACCACCTGCCGCTGAAGGCCCTGCTGCGACTCGACCTGCTGGATGGTGCCGCCGAGGACGCCACGCCCCGGCTCGCCAGCGTGGGCTGACCCTGGCCATGGAAACCGCCAAGACCCTCCGGCGGCCGCACAGGCGCCTCCTGCCGCGCTGGCGCGCGGCGCAGCCGACGCTGGACCAGGCGGTGGACGAGGCGCTGCGGCGGATCGGCGCCGACACCGGCACGACGCTGGTGGCCAACGGGCTGGAGGCCTTCGGCCTGCGCGCCGCCAGCGCCCGTGCCGCCACGCGCAGCCTGGACCTGCAATACTATGCCTGGCACGACGGCATCACCGGCCGCCTCCTGGCGCGGGAGATCCTGAACGCCGCCGACCGGGGCGTGCGCGTGCGCCTGCTGCTGGACGACAGTTGCGTGCTGGACGACCAATCCGCGGCCCCGCTGCTCTGCCGGCTGGGGGCGGAGCATCCGGGCATCGAGGTGCGGGTCTTCAACGCGCATCGCTGGCGCTTCCTGGGCAGGCTCGGCTTCGGGCTGGAGCTGCTGCTCAGCCGCGGGCAGCTCAACCACCGCATGCACAACAAGTCCTGGATCGCCGACGGGCGCCTGGCGATCCTGGGCGGGCGCAACATCGGCGACGAGTATTTCGACGCCTCGGGCAGCTTCAACTTCCGCGACCTGGACATCGCCGTGGCCGGCGGGGCCTCGCAGCAGGCGCTGACGCAGTTCGAACGCTACTGGAACCACCGGTTGGCCCGGCGCGGCCAGTGCTGCGACACGCCGGAAAGCCTGGACGCGCTGCGTCGCCGCCTCGACGCGGATGCGCGATCCGGCGAGGCCCAGCCCTATCTCGAACGCGTCCGCGCCTCGCTGGAGCGTGACATCCTGCACGGCTATGCAGCCCTGCTGCCCACCCAGGATGTCGAGGTCGCCGCCGACCCGCCCGACAAGGCGACCGGCGAGGAGGTGCCGGGCCGGCTGGTCACCGCCATCGACGCGGCGCTCCAGGGGACGGAGCGCGAGGCGATGTTGATCTCCCCCTATTTCGTGCCGGGCGAGGCCGGCGCCGCGGCGCTGATCGGCCTGCTGCGGCGGGGCGTCCGCGTCCGGGTGATCACCAACTCCCTGGCCGCCACCGATGTCGTGGCGGTGCATGGCGGCTATTCCCGCTATCGCCGACGGCTGCTCAAGGCGGGGCTGGAGCTCTATGAGCTGAAGCGCAGCGGGCGGGAGGACGCCGGCGTGCTGGGCTCCAAGGGCGCCAGCCTGCACACCAAGGCCTTCGTACTGGATCGCGAGCAGCTCTTCGTCGGCTCCTTCAACCTCGATCCGCGCTCCGCCAACCTGAACACCGAGATGGGCGCCTTCATCCGCCACCCCGAACTGGCGGAAAGGCTGCGGCGGGAATTCCGCCGCCTGTCCTCGCCCCAGCGCAGCTACCACCTCAGCCTCCGGCGCGGCCTGATGGTCTGGACCGACGAGAGGCCGGACGGCCGACGCCGCGTCCAGCACAAGGAGCCCGATGCGAGCTGGCAACGCCGCCTCCTGGCCCAGCTCGTGCGCTGGCTGCCGGTGGAAAGCCAGCTCTGAACCGGCCCTGCCCCCTGGGCTAACGCAGCCGGACCACCCGGCGGCTGGGCGTTTCCCGCAGGGTCCGGTCGGCATAGGTGCCGCGCACGGCCTCGCGCCCGCCATGGCGCAGCAGGTCCAGCACCATGGCGCTGTGCAGGAAGCCGAGATGGCTGAAGGCCTGCGGGAAACTGCCGAGGAAGGTGCCGTCCTCGGCGATCTCCTCGGGAAACAGGCCGACATCGTTGGCCAGGGCGCGCAGCGCGTCGAAGCGCTGCCGCGCCTCCTCCTCCCGCCCCAGCCAGGCCAGGGCATCGACCAGCCAGAAGGCGCAGAGCAGGAAGGTGCCCTCATGCCCGGGCAGCCCGTCCTCCGTCTTGTAGCGGTAGACCAGGGCGCCATGGCCGAGCTGCCGGATGATCTCGTCCACGGTGCGGTTGAACACCGCCTCGTCCACGGGAAAGCCCAGCATCGGCGCCAGCAGCACCGACGCGTCCACGGCATCGCTGCCGAAGCTCTGGGTCAGGTAGCCGCCATGCGGATGCACGCCGGGCCCGTTCACCTCCGCCACGATGGCGTCCCGCGCCGCGCGCCATTCCTCTCTCTCGCCGAGCAGGTGGATGGCGCGGTCCAGCGCCACCCAGTTCATCAGCACCGCGTGCAGGTAGCGCGTCGGCGGCAGGCGCGGTTCCCAGAGGCCGTTGTCGGGCTCGCGCCAGACCTTGGTCACATAGTCGGCCATGCGGGCGATCTGCGCGCGGGCCTCGCCATCGATCTCGCCGCCGAGCCGGTGCCGCAGATGGACGAGGTCCAGGAGTTGGCCATAGACATCGGCCTGGTGCTGGTCCGCGGCGCCGTTGCCCTCGCGCACCGGCGCACTGCCGCACCAGCCCTCGAAATGCGCGATCCCGCGTTCCTCCAGCCCCTCGCCGCGGCCATCGATGGCATAGAGCGGCCGCAGCCCGCCATCGTCGCGCAGGGAAAGGTGCCGGACGAAGTCGAAGAAGCGCTCGGACTCGCGCACATGCCCGAACTTCTTCAGGGCGTAGAAGGCAAGGCAGGAATCCCGCAGCCAGCAGAAGCGGTAGTCCCAGTTCCGGATGCCGCCGATCTCCTCCGGCAGGGAGGTGGTGGGCGCGGCCACCAGGGCACCGCTGGGCTCGTAGGTCAGCGCCTTCAGCACCAGCGCGCTGCGCACGAGATCGTCCTGCAACGGGCCGTCATAGCTGCGGATGCCGGACCAGGAGACCCAGCCCTGCCGCGCCCGTTCCAGCCGGTCATAGACATCCTCCCGGTCCTCCTCCGTCGCGGCGCCGGCGCGGAACAGGCGGAAGGCGGCATGGGCGCCCCCCGAGAGCGTGAAGCGGGCCGTCGCGCACCCTTCCTCCAGGCCGAGCGGCTCGTCGGACAGCAGGCTGGGGCAGCCCTCCGCCGCGGCAAGGTGCCTTTCCACCCGCAGGGGCGGGAAGGCGGTGGCAAAGCCCGGCAGCGGCCGGAAGCGGAGGCGGAAGCGCAGCCGGCCGGACACGCCGCTCAGGATCCGCACCAGCTCCGGCCCCGGCGGCCCTTCCGGCGGCGGCAGCATCAGGTCGATCAGTCGCGCCATGCCGGAGGCGGTGGCGAAGGTGGTCTCCAGGATATTGGTCTGCGGCAGGTAGGAGCGGCTGACCTCGAAATCCTCCTCGGGGCGCAGTTCGAAGAAGCCGCCCCGCCGCCGGTCCAGCAGCCGCGAGAAGACCGGCGGCGCGTCGAAGCGTTCCAGGCAGCACCAGTCGATCGCGCCGTCCCGCGCCACCAGCGCCGCGCCGTGGCAGTTGCCGATCAGCGCATAGTGCTCGATCGGCTGGTAGGGGCGGGTCCCTTCGGGGCTCTGGAGCGGAAGCATGGGGCTCAAGGGGCGGATCGGTCCTCGCGGCACGGGGTTGGCCCGGACCACCCCGGCCCGGCGGGCATACCCAGCCGGAGGGGCCGGATCGCTCCAGGTCAACGGGACCATGCTCGCGCCGCTGCCCATTCTCGCGGGTAGTTGATGTCGATCCCACGCTCTGGATGGCAGCTTCCATGCCCGTCACGATGGCCGCCATCCCCCGGGGCCGGACACAAACGCGACGCCACACCCGAAAGAACCTGCTCCGGGCTGGAAGGCGCGCCTCAGGCCCCTTCGCGCCGCCAAGCCAGGACGGCCACGCCGAGCACCATGGCCAGGGCCAGCCAGGGCGGCAGCAGGGCCGTCGCGGAGAGGCCCGTC
>NZ_BDLP01000345.1:0-4652 GCF_001950415.1 Roseomonas sp. TAS13 | reverse complement strand
AGGCGCGGCTTCGTGTTCACGAACCGCACCGCCCCCGGGCGCCCCACCCCGGAAATGGTCCCCGTGACCATGGGCCCGTATCGAGGAATACGCCTGCCGATGTCCCGTTCCGCCTCCCGCCTGCTGCTCCTGGCGATGCTGGCCGCTCCCGCTGTTCTGGCCCGGCCGGCGCTGGCCCAGAACACGGCCCCGGCCGCCGTGCAGACCGTGCCCGGCATGCCGCCCGTGACCGTGCCCGGCAACATCTACAGCGAGACCACCAGCGACAAGCTGGCGCCGGTGGTGCGCAGCGACCTGCCGCGCGTCTATGTGCCGAACCTGCGCTCCAACGATGTCTACGTCATCGATCCCGGGACGATGAAGGTCGTGGACCGGTTCAAGGTCGGCCGCGGGCCGCAGCATGTCGTGCCGTCCTGGGACCTGCGCACGCTCTGGGCGACCAACAATGCCGAGGGCAAGGAGGATGGCAGCCTCACGCCCATCGACGCCGCCACCGGCAAGCCGGGTGAGGCCATCCCGGTGGACGATCCCTACAACATGTACTTCACGCCGGACGGCAAGTCGGCGATCGTGGTGGCCGAGGCCCGCAAGCGCCTCGACTTTCGCGACCCGCACACGATGGCGATGCAGTTCTCCATCGACACGCCGGACTGCCGTGGCATCAACCACGCCGATTTCTCCGCCGACGGGCGCTACGCCATCTTCACCTGCGAGTTCGGCGGCCGCCTCGCCAAGATCGACATGGTGGAGCACAAGGTCGTCGGGTACCTGAAGCTGTCCAAGGGCGGCATGCCCCAGGACATCCGCGTGGCGCCGGACGGCCGCACCTTCTATGTCGCCGACATGATGGCCGATGGCGTCTTCGTCCTCGACGGCGACCGCTTCGTCGAGACGGGCTATGTCCCGACCGGCGTCGGCACGCATGGCCTCTATCCCAGCCGCGACGCCAAGGTGCTCTACATCGCCAACCGCGGCTCCCATAAGGTGCATGGCGCGCGCAAGGGGCCGGGCAGCGTCTCGGTGCTCGACTTCGCGAGCGGCAAGGTCGTCGCCAACTGGCCCATCCCCGGCGGCGGCAGCCCCGACATGGGCAATGTCAGCGCCGACGGGAAGACGCTCTGGCTCTCGGGCCGCTTCGACGACGTGGTCTATGCCTTCGACACCACCACCGGCGCGGTGAAGCAGATCAAGGTCGGCGCCGAGCCACATGGCCTGACCGTCTGGCCGATGCCGGGCCGCTACTCGCTGGGTCATACCGGCATCCTGCGCTGAGGGCGCCGTCCAACCCTGGGGGCTTCGTGGGTTGCGGCGGGCTGGCGCCTGATACGGCTGGCGGGGCTCGCCGATCCGCGGGCGTGCCCCCGGTGGGCGCGTGGGGGTCCGAGGCGGGATTCGTGGGGTTGGCTGAGCGGCACGGCGCGGGAGGCATGTGCCGCCCCATTCCTGCGGGGCAGGGCATCCGGCCATGCGGGCTGTTTTATCGCTTTAGTGTTTTAGGATTTTAAGCCTTTTCCGGTTGAAAGGACGCGGGTTTCAACTGGCGTGCCGGATGATGGCTGATCCGACTTCTGTTCTGGAACAGGTGACGCCGTGGCGGGCGGTGTGCGAGGCGCGCTCAGCCTGAAGCGCCTGGAAGGGCCCGGTGGGACAGCGTATGCCGGCGCTGTCGGCCAGGCTTGGGCGGGACGCTGTCGGGCCAGCCGGGGATTGCCCGGAGGGCGCTGTGGAGTGCGCGGTTGCGGCGTGTGAGTTGACTTTATTCCTATACGGAGGAATGGGTGGAGAAGCAAGAGGTGTTTGCGGTGGCTGTGTCCCCCCCCGGCCGGCGGCGTGTGCCAGGGAAGGGGAGGTCCAGGACCTTCAGGACCCTGGCGGATAGGGGGCTGGGGAAAGACGCCGCCTTTCCCCAGGGCAGCGGGAGCCATCCGCCCGGGCGTCCAACGAGACCTCCTGAGCGGCGTTGGTGGGGCATTGCTGAAGCAGCAGTTTTGAGGTAGCGCTCCTGACGATAGATAGTGTCATAGCCTGGAAATATTCGAAATGTGGGATTGGTTCCCCATAATCTTCTTTCCATTCAAGATTCTCGTGTTGGGCACGGGCATGTTCTTCTCTATCAAGTGGCATCACGATCAAGCGAAGAAGAAAAAAGAAACCAGCGGATCATAAGCGCCCGCCGGACACACCTTTGACGCCTCAGATGGGCCGTCCGATATCCATTGGTGCAGCAGCAGTTCACCAGGGCGGCTATTGGGCAGCGTCGGCAGGCGGGTCGGCACGTCCTGGAAATCGGCACAAGGCCGGTTCATGGTGGATGCCGGCGCGACGTTCCTAGCCCCCCGGCAGGGCCACCGGCGCCTCGTCCTTGAGGCCGATGCCGCTCAGCTTGCGCTGCCGGGCCTCGCGCATCAGCCAGGCCAGCTTCTCCGCCGCGCCCTCGTGCGACAGGCCGCCATGGCTGTGGATGTTGGAGATGCAGTTGCGCCCGGAATCCTGGCAGCCGGTGCGCGGCGCGTAGGTCAGGTAGACGCCCAGGCTTTCCGCCACGCTGAGGCCGGGCCGCTCGCCGATCAGCATGGCGCAGAGGGTGGCGCCGAGCGCCTCGCCGATCTCGTCGCCCAGCGCCACCCGCGCCTGGGTCGCCACCACGACGGGCGCGATGCGCCAGCCCTTCAGCCGAGCCAGCGTGGCGCGGAGGACGGCGGCCGCGTGCTTCTGCACCGCCAGCGCCGAGAGCCCGTCGCCGATCACGAAGACCGCGTCGTACTCGCCGCGCGACAGCAGCGCCCGGCTTTCCGGTGCCAGCCGCCGGCCCAGATCCGGCCGCCGCAGATAGGTGCCGCGATCCCCTGCCGCGCTCCGGACCTCCACCGCCTCCAGCGGTGACAGGGCCGCCCGCAGCGCCGCCGTGTCGAGCGGCGTGTGCACGGCATCGCGGGCCAGCGCATGGGCCATCTGGAAATCCAGCACATCGGCCAGCCTCATGGCATCGCCGCTGCGCCCCAGCCCGACACGTGCCCGCGTGGCGAGACGCAGGCGTTCCCAGAAATCCTCCGCCATGTTCAGCCGCCTTCCTCGCGGTCCTGGGCCATGGCGAGCAGCCGTGCCGCCTGCGGGCTCTGCGGCAGGGGCGGGCGCATCCGCCCGTCGGCGCCCAGCATCTCCATCCGCTCCAGCCAGGCCTCGAATTCCGGCGCGGGCCGCAGGCCCAGCATGGAGCGCAGCGCGAGGATGTCGTGGAAGGAGAGGCTCTGGTAGTTCAGCATGATGTCGTCCGCGCCCGGCACGGCGATCAGGAAGTTCACCCCCGCCGCGCCGAGCAGCACCATCAGCGCGTCCATGTCGTCGCCATCGGCCTCGGCATGGTTGGTGTAGCAGGCATCGACCCCCATCGGCAGGCCGAGCAGCTTGCCGCAGCAATGGTCCTCCAGCCCTGCCCGGGCGATCTGCTTGCCGTCATAGAGGTATTCCGGCCCGATGAAGCCGACCACCGTGTTCACCAGAAGCGGCCGGAAGGCGCGGGCCACCGCATAGGCGCGGCATTCCAGCGTCTGCTGGTCCACCCCGTGATGCGCCTCGGCGGACAGGGCCGAGCCCTGGCCGGTCTCGAAATACATCACGTTGTCGCCCGCCGTGCCGCGCCCGAGCGACAGCGCCGCCTCCCGCGCCTCGCGCAGCGTGGCGAGATCGACGCCGAAGCCGCGATTGGCGCCCTCCGTCCCCGCCACGGACTGGAAGACGAGATCCACCGGCGCGCCCAGCTCGATGGCGCGGATAGCGTTCGTCACATGCGTCAGCACGCAGGTCTGGGTCGGGATCCCGTAGCGTTCGCGCAGCGCATCCAGCATCCGCAGCAGCTCCACCGCGTTGCGGACGCTGTCCGTCGCCGGGTTGATGCCGATCACCGCGTCGCCCGAACCGTGCAACAGCCCGTCCAGCACGGAAACGGCGATGCCGCGCGCGTCGTCGGCCGGGTGGTTCGGCTGCAGCCGGCTCGCCAGCCGCCCCTCCAGCCCGATCGTGTTGCGGAAGGCCGTCACCACCCGGCACTTCCGCGCCACGGCGATCAGGTCCTGGTTGCGCATCAGCTTCGACACCGCCGCCACCATCTCCGGCGTCAGCCCCGGCGCCAGCGCGGCCAGCGCCGCCGCATCCGCCTCGTGCGACAGCAGCCAGTCGCGGAAATCGCCCACCGTCATGTGCGACACGGCCGCGAAAGCCATGGCGTCATGCGTGTCGAGGATCAGCCGCGTGACCTCGTCCGCCTCGTAGGGGACCACGCTTTCCGACAGGAAGGCCTTCAGCGGCAGTTCCGCCAGCACCCGCCGCGCCGCCACCCGTTCCGCATCCGACCCGGCGGCGATCCCGGCCAGCTCGTCGCCTGAGCGCCTGGGCGTCGCGGCCGCCAGCAGGTGCCGCAGATCCTCGAAGCGGTGGCGCTCCCCGCCCGCCAGCCCGGCCCGGCCCGTCATCCGCCCGCCTCCTCTCGCCCGAACCCGGCCAGCACAGCCGGGGCGCCGCCCGGCGGCAAGCGATTTCCGTGCCCGGATGGTTCTGGCCTTGGCGTGGGTGGCTCTCCCCGGGGGAAAGGCGCCGCCTTTCCCCCGGACCCCCTATCCGCCAGGACCCTGCGGGCCCTGGACCCGATGAGTTGG
>NZ_BDLP01000344.1:0-4652 GCF_001950415.1 Roseomonas sp. TAS13 | reverse complement strand
GCCGCTTTCCGCGAGGCGCGGCCCGACGTGGTCTTCCACCTCGCCGCGATCCGCGAGCCCGGCCGGGCCGAGGCCGTGGTGCGCGAGGCGGTGGAAACCAATGTCTTCGGCAGCGGCAACGTCATCGAGGCCTGCCAGCGCCATGGCGTGCGGGTGGCGGTCTATTCCTCGACCGGCAAGTGCTTCGCCTATGTGACCGACCACGTCTACACCGCCACCAAGAAGCTGGCCGAGGCGCAGTGGATGCGCGCCGCCCGCCATGCCGCGGCCGGGCGGGCAGGTGGGGCGGAGGCGACGCATTTTGCCGTCACGCGCTTCACCCATGTGCTGGAGAACGGCATCATCGCCGCCGACATCCAGGCGGGGATCGAGGCCGGAATGATCGGCCTGCACGGGCCGGACCGGCATTTCAACGTGCAGAACCTGCGGCAGGCGACGCATCTCCTGGTCAATGCCGCCGCGCTGGCCGGCGAGGGGCCGGTGGATGGCTTCTGGAGCGCGGTGGATCTCGGCTGGCCGGTGAACACGCTGGATCTCGCGCTGTTCCAGATCCGGCGCAGCGGCCGCGATGTCGGCCTGCGCTTCCTGGGCGTGCCGAAGGGCTACGACGAATCCTTCTACCGCGGCCAGTTCGACTGGAGCGGCCTCTACGAGTACCACCCGCTGGTCAATGCGCTGGAGGCGCCGCAGGGCTTCACCGACCGGAGCGGCACCATGGTCGGCGCCCGCGTCGGCGCGGTGCCCGATGCGGTGCTGACGCAGGAGCTGCGGCATCTGCGCCAGGTGGTGGATGGTGCCGAGGGCGCGCCGGGCACGGTGAAGCAGGCCCTGCTGGCCGCGGTCACCGCCGTCACCGGCGCGGTCTTCGCCACCACGCCGCCGGAGCGGCTGCTGGACGTGCTCTGGTGGGGCGCGGCGCCGGCCTGGGCCGGGCCGGGCGCCAGCACGGCCGCGCGCTACCGCAGCCTCGTCGCGCTGCTGGTGGATGCGCTGCTCCCGCATGTGGAGGAGAAGCGGTTCCATGCCTGCCCGGCACAGATGGGGCGCCTGCGGGAGGTCGCCCAGACCCTGCCGCTGATCGAAGGGTTGCAGGGCCGCGCCGCGCAGCTCCAGGCCCTGCTGTCGGCGCGGCACATGATGGACGCCGCGCACGACTGACGCCGCCGGGCTTCCGCCGGAGGGCTATCCCTCGAACCGGTCGCGCCAGGATGGCAGCGCCCCCGGATAGGGCAGGGCCGTCGCCTCGAAGACCGCGCGTGCCACCGCCCGCGCCATGGCGATGGTCGCCGCATGGCCGAGCAGGGTCAGGTCTCGCAGCGGGTTCGCCAGCGGCACCTCCCCCGTGGCGGCGGCGAAGACCGTGTCGCCGTCATTCGGCGCATGGGCCGGCAGGATGGCGCGGGCCAGCCCGTCATCGGCCATGCTGGCGAGGCGTGCGGCCTGGGCCTTGGTCAATGCGGCGTTGGTGGCGACCAGCCCGATCGTGGTGGCGGTGCCGGGGCCGCCCTTGAAGCGCGGCAGCACGTGGTCCGGCGTGAAGCGGGCCGGCAGGCCGCGCCCGCCGAATTCCCCGTCCCGCTCGAAGGGGGCCGACCAGAACCAGGGACCTTCCCCGACCAGGGGGGAGCCGACCGCATTCACCGCCACGATGGCCGCGACGACATGGCCGCTTTCGCTCATCAGACTGGCCGAGCCGAGGCCACCCTTGACCAGCGGCGTGGTGGCGCCCGTCCCGGCCCCGACGCTGCCCAGCGCGAAGCCATGGCCGGAGCCTTGCCCGGCGGCCTCCATCGCGGCGGCGTAGCCGAGTTCGCGATAGGGCGGGAAGCGGCCCCAGTCCTTGCTGCCGCCATTCCGCAGGTCGAACAGGATGGCCTGCGGTGCCAGCGGGATGGTGATCCCGGCGAAGCTCTGCCCGCGTCCCAGCTCCCGCAGCGCCGCCTGCACCCCGGTTCCGGCATCGAGGCCGAAGGTGGAGCCGCCGGAGAGCACGATCCCGTCCACCTTCTCCACTGACTTGTCGAGCGCCAGCAGCTCCGTGTCGCGCGAGCCCGGGGCGCCGCCGCGCATGCTGACCGCGGCGGTGGCGCCGCCGGCGAAAAGGATGGCGGTGACGCCGGAGCCGAGGGCGAGGTCCGTGGCATGGCCGACAGTGATGCCGGCGATGTCGGTGATCAGGTTCAGTGGTGGTGCGTCAGGCACGGCGGGTGCTCCAGAACAGGACAAAGCCCTTGGGGACATCCACGATCTCCCGCCGGAAGACGGTGGAGGCGATCATCTGGCCGAGTGGAATATAGGGCACGTCGCGGAAGGCCTGCTCCTGGATGCGGACGGCGATGGATTTCTGCGCCGCCGCGTCCGGCGCGGCGAGCCATTCGTCGCGCAGCGATTCCAGCGCCTCGCTGCGCGGCCAGCCGGTGGCCGTGCCGTTGCCGCGCAGATAGCTGTGCACGGCGGGATTGATCTGATCGATGCCGGACCAGAAGGTGCCGAAGATGCTCCAGCCGCCCGCCTCGACCGGATCGCGCTTGGGCAGGCGCTGGACCATCGACCCCCAGTCCATCGCCTGCTCGTCCAGGTTCATCCCGAGCCGGCGCAGCAGGTCGGCGGTGACATCGGCCAGAGCCTTCAGCGTCGGGAAGTCGGAAGGCGAGAGCAGCACCACCTTCTGGCCGTTGTAGCCCGCCTCGGCCAGCGCCCGGCGCGCCCCGGCGATGTCGCGCGGGCCGGTGAGCGCCGCCATCCCGGCATCGCCCGCCAGCGGCGAGACCGGCGGGAAATAGCCGACGCCCTCGTTCCAGTTGGCCGGATCGGTACCGGCCACGGCGGTCATGTAGTCGGCCTGCGACACGGCGCCGAGCAGGGCGCGGCGGATCGCCGGGTTGTCGAAGGGCGGGTTCAGATGGTTGAAGCGCAGGCAGCCGACATAGCCGGCGACATCGCGCTGCGCGACGTTGAGCTTCGGGTCCTGGCGCAGCATCGGTAGCAGGTCTGCGGTCGGGTTCTCCCACCAGTCCATCTCGCCCGCCCGCATGGCATTCGCTGCGGTCGCGGCATCGGGCAGGACATGCCATTCCACGCGGTCGAAATGCACCCGCTTCGGCCCGGCGGTGAAATCGGCGGGGCCGCCCACCTCGTCCTCCGGGCGCGGCACGTATTGTTCGTGGCGCGCATAGACGACGCGCGAGCCCGCGACCCGCTCGCTCGCCACGAAGCGGAAGGGACCGCTGCCCACCATCTCCGTGACCTGGGTGAAGGGGTCGGTCCGCGCCAGCCGTTCCGGCATGATGGCGCAGATCGCGGAACCCGCCTTGCCCAGCGCATCCGGCAGGAGCGGGAAGGGGCGCTTCAGGCGGAAGCGGATCACCCGGTCGCCTTCGGCGGCAAGCTCCTCCGTCGCCGCCATCAGCGTCTGGCCGAAGCCGTCGCGCGCCCCCCAGCGGCGGATGGAGGCGACGCAGTCCCGCGCCAGCACCGGCTCCCCGTCATGGAAGCGCAGCCCGTCCCGCAGTGTCAGGCGCCAGGCCAGCCCGTCCGGCGAGACCTCGTGCCCCGCCACCATCTGCGGCCGGGCGCGGAAGGCGCTGTCCTGCCCGTAGAGCGTGTCGAAGACCATCATCGCGTGGTTGCGCGTGACATAGGCCGTGCTCCAGACCGGATCGAGCACGGCAAGGTCGGATTGCGGCACGAAGCGCAGCACGGACCCGCCCGGCGAGGCGGCCCGCGCCCGTGAGAGCCACGGCGCGGCCAACCCCGCCGCCAGGGAGCCTGCCAGGAGCCTGCGGCGCCGCATCCGGTCCTCCATTCCGCAATCAGGCCGGGCGGAACGCCGCACCGGAACCGCCAGGGTGGCAGGCTTGGCAGGGAGGCGTCCAGAGCCGCCCGGCCCACGCGCGCCGTCTCCGGCGTTGCGCCGTCCCGAGGGAGCAGGCTCCGCCTCCCCCACGGGCGGCCAGGACGTGAAACGCCGGAGCGGGGCGGGCGGGGAAAGCTGCCACCCGTTACCGTGGCGCATTGTCCCAATTGCCTGTCGCGGTGCCGCCATTTAGGACATGTTCAGGCGACGGGGACGGCGGGCGGCGGACGGGCGGACCTGGTGAACCGGGTTCCCCGGGACCTCTGCCGGATTCCGGGCGCCACATCGTGACCAAGGGATGCCAGCACACGTGATCCTTTCCGCCGAACGCATCCGCCTCGACGCGAATCCGGGGTCCAAGGACGAGGCCATCCGGCAGGCCGCCCAGCTCCTCGTGGACACGGGCGCCATCGCGCCCGCCTATGTGGAGAGCATGCTGCGCCGGGAAGGCGAGGCCGAGACCTATCTGGGCGACGGCATCGCCATCCCGCACGGGCAGCGCAACGACCGGAACCTGATCCACAGCACCGCCATCTCCGTGCTCCAGGTGCCGAAGGGCGTGGACTGGGGGGAGGACAAGGCCCGGCTGGTGGTGGCCATCGCCGCCCAGGGCGACGAGCATATCGAGGTGCTGCGCCGCCTGACCGAGGTGCTGGGCGACAGCGCCCTGGCCGAGCGGCTCGCCACCACGCGCGATCCCGGGCTGATCCTGCGCACGCTGGACCCCGATGCGGCCCCGGCCGCCACCGCCCCCGCCATGCCGCCGGCAGGTTCCCTGGAAGCCTCGGGCGAGGGC
>NZ_BDLP01000343.1:0-4689 GCF_001950415.1 Roseomonas sp. TAS13 | reverse complement strand
TCGCCTTACGGTGGAGCTGTGCGTAGATGTGATCAAGAGACAGGGGCAGGTGCTGGGCGTCATGGCCATGAACCAGTCCCCCATGCTGCACCGTCCGACTCCCGATGCGCGGATCACCAGCCTGGTGGTGGACGAGGGCGCGCGTGGGCGCGGCATCGGCCGCAGGCTGGTGGATGCCGCCCTGGACACCGCCCGGGGCTGGGGCTGCGGGCGGCTGGAGCTGACCACGCGGCTGGGCCGCGACGACGCCCATGCCTTCTACCGCGCGCTGGGATTCGAGAACTCATCGATCCGCTTCCACCGCGTGCTGAGCTGACGATCCGGCTCGCCCCCGGCGCACGGCGGCGGTTCCGCCATGTGCCGTGGGCGAGGGGTGCCTTCCCGGGGAAACCAGCAGGCGCGGTGGCCAGACCCCGGCCGCGCCGCCTCCCGCATCAATCGTCCGTGGGGTGCCGCCGCCAGGCGAGCAGCAGCGTCGCCAGGAAAAGCACGCCCACCATGAGGACCGGCGCGTCGCCGAAGCCTTGCGGGGAGGCCATGGGAATCCAGACCAGCAGCCCGAGCAGCGCGAAGCAGATGACGAAGCGCATGATCATGCGGGCAGGGCCTTGTCGAGGAAGATCCGGGTGCGCTCCGCCGCCACCGAGGCAGTGGGCGCGCTGAAGGAGGCGCGTTCCTCGCAGGCGAAGCCATGGCCCGCGCCGGGATAGACAAAGACCTCGATCCCGGGCTGCGCGGCCCGGATGGCCTCCACATCGGTGAGCGGGATACCATGGTCCTCCGCCCCGAAATGCAGCTGCACGGGGCAGTTCGGCGTCGCTTCGCGGCTCGCCACGATGCCGCCGCCATAATAGCCCACCGCGGCCGAGAAGCCTGTCATGCGTGTCGCGCCCCACCAGGCGATGGTGCCGCCCCAGCAATAGCCGACGATCCCGCGCCGGGCCCCCGCCGGCAGGGCATCGGCGGCGGCCTGGATATCGGCCAGAACGGCGTCCTCCGCGATCCGCGCGCGCAGGGCCAGGCCGCGCTGGACGTCCTCCTTGGCATAGCCGAGCTCCACGCCCCGCTCGGCACGGTCAAACAGCGCCGGGCAGACCACCGCGTAGCCCAGTGCGCCGAAATGGTCGCTGACATGGCGCATATGGCCGTTGACCCCGAAGATCTCCTGCACGACCACCAGCCCGCGGGCGGCATCCTCCGGGCCGGTGCGGTAGGCGGAGAAGCGGTGCCCATCCCTGGCGGTCAGTTCGATCTGCATGCTGTGCGGTCCTGTCGCTGGGCCGGATGCCCGTGCCACGCTGCGTGGCGCCATTCACTGCCAGTCTTGCGTGCTTTCGGGCCGTCTGTCACGAGCCCGGTTGTCGTGGACCCGGGTGATTCCACGGCGCCCCCGCATGCATTATCCTGGCGTCATGGGCGATGTCGTGAATCTCCGTCAGGTCCGGAAGGCCAGGGACAAGACGGAAAAGGAGGCGAAGGCTGCGGAGAACCGCATCCGCCACGGCCGCACCGGCGCCCAGAAGGCCGCGGACCGGCTGGCCCGGGAAAAGCGGGAGGCGCTGCTGGACGGTGCCCGGCGGGAGGAACCCGGGCGTCCGGAATGATGCCGCGCGCGGTGCGGCGCGACCGCATGACCGGCCCTGTTCCATGCCAGGACCGGTCTCTTCCCCATCGAAGGGCGGCTTCGCTTGCTGTCAGCCCTTGTTGGACATGATGGACTTGACCTCGTCCATCGCTTCGGTGAAGCGGCGGTTGAGCAGGTTCAGCGCCTCGCCATTCGACTTCTGGATCAGGTCGGCCAGCTCGCGGATGTTGGAGACCGCCCGCTCATAGGTGGCCTTCAGGATCTCCGCCTGCCGCGCGGCCTTCTCCTTCGGGTCGCCCTGCTCGGTGACGGAGCGCATGGCGTCCGTCATCTCGGCCATGGACTGCTGCATGATCTCCATGTGCCGCTTGGCCACGGCCTGGGCGCCCTCGAGCGCCACGCGGTTCGCGGCGGAAAGGGCTTCCAGGTTGCGCCGCTGCGCCGCCGCCAGGCCCTCCAGGTCGGGCATGGCGCCAAAGCGCATGTCGGAGAAGATCTTCATGGATTCGCGGAACGGATCCAGATCGCCCGGCGGGGTGGGGGACTTAGCCATGTTGTGGTTCCTCCTTCGGAAAGGGAGCGCGACAGCCAGGTCCGCCCAGGGATCGCGCTAACCCAGCATAGGGTCCGTGCCGGCTGGTGGCGATGGTGCTGCATCCTGGCCCGGAACGATTCCGCCATGGCCGGCCGCGGAAAGATCGCCGTCATCCAGGCGCAGCGTGCGTGCGATCTGCTCCGCACGGTCCAGCGCCTTGTCCAGCGCCGCCATGGTCGGCCCCAGATCCAGGCTGTTGTCGTCCGCCCAGCTGCGGGAGGCCGCGAGCCAGACGCCGGCGAGCCCCTGCACGCGCATCAGCCCGCGCATGCCGGAGGTATCGACCTCCGCCCCTTCCAGCGTCCAGGCCATGGAGGCCATCAGCAGGGGCGAGAGGGAGAGGGCGAGAAGCGGATGCCGGCGCAGGTCGGCCTGGAGTCGCAGGATGCCGGCCCGATGCGGCTGCAGCGCGTCGAAGCGGCGCATCAGCAGGTCGAAGATCCGGTCGCGGGCCGAGCCGCCCTGGCCGGGGATGGTGGTGGAGAGCACCTGCCGGTCAACGGCGCGGCCATGGGCGGCCAGCAGCGCCATCGGCGTGCCATAGTGCGACCGCAGCGAATCGAGGCCCACCCCACTCTCGGCGGCGATGCGGGCGAAGGTCACGCCGTGCCAGCCGCGCGTGGCCACGACCTGCCAGAGCGCATCGAGGACCCTCGCCTCGTCGAAGGCGGGGCCGGCGGGCAGGAAGGGGGGGTCAGCGGGATTCTGCATGGGACCACAATTTGTCCTGCGTGGCGGGCGCGCCAAGCCCGGGCCATGCCGGCCCGTGCAGTCGTGAAGGCCTCCGTGAAAGCCCCTGAGCCATGAGGCGGCCGCTCACGCGGAAAGCTCGCGCGAGCGTGTCGTCGCGGCGGCGATGGCGCGGGACACCAGGGCAGGCCAGGCATCCTCGGCCATCAGCACGGCCAGGGCCCGTTCCGTGGTACCCTTCGGGCTGGTCACGTTGCGCCGGAGCACGGCGGCATCCTCATCGCTCCGCGCCAGCAGGGAGCCCGCGCCGGAGACGGTGGCGCGGGCCATGCGCCGCGCCAGGTCGGCGGGCAGGCCCTGCTCGACCGCCGCCTTCTCCAGGAGCTCCGCCAGCAGGAAGACATAGGCCGGCCCGCCGCCCGAGACGGCGGTGACGGCATCGAGCTGCGCTTCCTCCTCCACCCAGGCGACCTCGCCCACGGCGCGCAACAGGGCATCCGCGAGGGTCTTCTGCGCCCCCGTCACCCGCGCCCCGGCGAAACCGGCGGTGAAGCCCTGGCCGACCGCGGCCGGAGTATTGGGCATGGCGCGCACCACCGCGGCCTCGCCGCCGAGCAGGCGCTCGATCCCGGCCTCGGTCTGGCCGGCCATGATGGACACGAAGACGGCCCCCGCCTTCGCGAAGCGGGCATAGGCGGGCAGGGTCTCGGCCGCCATCTGCGGCTTCACCGCCAGCACCACTGCGGCAGGGCGGAATTCCGGCGGCAGGGCGCCGGGCTCCGGCAGCAGGCGAAGCCCGGCCGGAGCCTCGGAAGCATGGGGGTCCACGGCGATGGCCTCGTCGATGCCGCGGGCCAGCCAGCCCGTCAGCATCGCCCCCCCCATCTTGCCATAGCCAACCAGCAGGACGGGCGGCAGCGCCTCGCTCATGGAACCTCCTCACATCGCGTCAGGCCTCCCCGAGGCAGTCGAGCATGGCGGCCTGCAGCGCGTCCTCGGCGCCACGGCCGCCCCACAGCACGAGCTGGAAGGCCGGAAAGAAACGCTCGCACTCCGTCAGGGCGATGTCCACCATGTCCTCCAGGCTTTCCGCCGAGGCACCGGGGGCGCCGCGCAGCAGCACCGAGTGCCGGAAGACCGGGGTGCCGTCGTCGCCCTCGATCCCGAAATGGCCGATCCAGAGCTTCTCGTTGGCCAGGGCCAGCAGCTCGAAGAGCTTGCCGCGGGCCTCCGGCGGCACCTTCATGTCGAAGGCGCAGGTGAAGTGCATGGCGCTGATTTCGGAAGACCACGCGAAATGCAGCCCGTAGTCGCACCACTTCCCCGGGGCCTCGGCGGCCATTTCGCCGGAGGAGCGACGGTCGAACGCCCAGTCGTTGGCGACGACGATCTGCTCCATCACGTCGAGGGGATTGGACGCCTTCTCCCGGCGTCCGAGGGCGAGCGGAGCGGTCATGTGGCACCTCCTTCCCGTCCTGGCTGGGCCCTGACCACTGAGTCTAGTCCAGACTCGCGGACCCAGCCCCTAGAGCTTGATATTGCGTTGCCATAACCCCGGCACGGCAAGGGATTTCTTCGGCGCCACCATCCGCTACCGGGGATGTGTGGCGCCGCCGCCATTCCGCGTGCCGCCGGGGAAAGGCCTCAGTCGAGCGAGCCGGGCTCGCCGGGCCGGACCTTCGGAGCGTCGGGCTTCGGCTGGGCCTCCGCCTCGCTGGCGCCGGCCGTGCCGCCCTGTCCCGGCCAGGCGGGGCCGGTGCCCGCGCCGCCGCTGCCCTTCAGCGTGTCGGCGTCGGCCACCGAAGCGCCCGCTTTCTCC
>NZ_BDLP01000342.1:0-4694 GCF_001950415.1 Roseomonas sp. TAS13 | reverse complement strand
GGGGCGGCAGGGGCTTCCGGCGGGCCGGGTGGCGGCAGGGGCGCGCATCCCGTCAGCAGGATCGGCACGAGCAGGCCGCCGAGGCCCGCCGCCAGAGTCCTGTTCACCGATCCCCCAGCCGTATCACCTCGCCGTTCCGCATCTCCCCCGGCAGGCAGAGCGCCGCGATGGCAGGGGCCACATCGGCGGGCTTCGGCAGCGTGGCGGCATCCTCGCCCGGATAGGCCCGCGCCCGCATCCGCGTCGCCACGGCGCCCGGATCGGCCAGGTTCACCCGTAGCGGGCTTATCGCGGCCTCCTGCGCCCAGGTCAGGGCCAGGTGCTCCATCCCCGCCTTGGTGGCGCCATAGGCCCCCCAGTAGGCCTTCGGCTCGGCCACGCGGCGGGTGGTGAGGAAGACGGCGCGCCCGGCATCGGAGGCGCGCAGCACCGGGTCGCAGGTGCGGATCAGCCTCCAGGCGGCGGTCAGGTTCACCCCCACCGTCTCCTCCCAGTCGCGGGGCGTGATATGGCCGGCGGGCGTCAGAGTGCCGAGCGAGCCCGCGGCATGGACCAGGATATCCAGGCGGCCGAAGCGCTCATAGACCGAGGGACCGATGGCATCGATCCGTTCGGCGCCCTTGGCAAGGTCGAAGGGCAGCAGGGTGGCGCCCTCGCCGCCGGCGTCCCGGATGGCGTCGTCCATCTCCTCCAGCCCGCCCTGGGTGCGGGCGACCAGCACGCAATGCGCGCCCATCCGGCCGAGCTCCAGCGCCACGGCGGCGCCGATCCCGCGCGAGGCCCCGGTGACCAGGGCGACGCGGCCGGCGAGGGGACGCCCCGCTTCCGCCGCGGGGGCCGGGCTGGGCGGCAGCCCTTCCGGCGGTGGCGTCTCCTCGATCGTGCCGTTCATGGGGCCTCGTGCCGGGGGGCGAGCTGGGGGGAGGGATCAGGCTCCGTTGGCGGCGATCAGGGCCGGGGCGCGCTCCGGCGCCTCCTGCAGATCCGCCAGCGGGATGGCATAATCGCCGGTGAAGCAGGCATCGCAATAGCCCGGCGAGCGCTTGTCGCGCCCCTCATGCCCCAGCGCGCGGTAGAGCCCGTCCAGCGAGATGAAGGCCAGGCTGTCGGCGCCGATGAAGCGCGCCATCTCCTCGACGTTGTTGTTGGCGGCGAGCAGCTTGTCACGGTCCGGCGTGTCGATGCCGTAGAAGCAGGGATGCGTGGTCGGCGGCGCCGCGATGCGCATATGGACCTCGGTGGCACCCGCCTGGCGGACCATCTCCACGATCTTCTTGCTGGTCGTGCCGCGGACGATGGAATCGTCCACCAGCACCACGCGCCGCCCCTCGATCATGGTGCGGTTGGCGGAATGCTTCAGCTTCACGCCCAGGTGGCGGATCTGGTCGGTCGGCTCGATGAAGGTGCGGCCCACATAATGGTTGCGGATGATGCCGAGCTCGAAGGGGATCCCCGCTTCCGTCGCATAGCCCATGGCCGCCGGGACGCCGGAGTCGGGCACCGGCACCACCACATCCGCCGGCACGCCGGATTCGCGGGCCAGTTCCTCGCCGATGCGCTTGCGCGTGTTGTAGACGGAGGTGCCCTCGATCACCGAATCGGGCCGGGCGAAATAGATGTACTCGAAGATGCAGAAACGGCTGGGCTGCTTGCCGAAGGGGCGGATGGAGCGCAGCCCCTTCTCGTCGGCGATCACCACCTCGCCCGGCTCGATGTCGCGGACGAACTCGGCGCCGACGATGTCCAGGGCGCAGGTCTCGCTTGCCATCACCCAGGAATTGCTTTCCGGCCCGCCGAGGCGGCCCAGCACCAGCGGCCGCACGCCCAGCGGGTCGCGGGCGCCGATCAGCGCGCCCTCGTGCAGCGTCACCAGCGAATAGGCGCCCTGGACCTGCTTCAGCGCGTCGATCAGCCGGTCCAGCACGGTGGAATAGAGGCTGATGGCGATGAGGTGGACGAAGACCTCGGAATCCGTGGTGCTCTGGAACAGGCAGCCGCGGCGCACCAGGGCGCGCTTGAGCTGGTAGGCGTTCACGAGGTTGCCGTTATGCGCCACGGCAAGGCCGCCGAATTCAAAATCGGCATAGAGCGGCTGCACGTTGCGCAGCGCCGATTCGCCGGTGGTGGCGTAGCGGTTATGGGCGATCGCCGCGCGGCCGGGCAGGGCGGCCATGACCTTGGCATCGCCGAAATTGTCGCCCACCAGGCCACGGCCCTTGTGGGAATGGAACTGGCCGCCTTCCGCCAGGGTGACGATCCCCGCCGCCTCCTGGCCCCGGTGCTGCAGGGCGTGCAGGCCCAGCGCGGCCAGGGCGGCGGCATCCTGGGCGTTCCAGATGCCGACGACGCCGCATTCCTCGTGGAAGCCGTCATCCTCGTCCCTTTCGGGGCTGGACGGCGCGAGAGGGTTGGTCGTGAAATCCATGCGACAATCAATCCTCAGGTCCGGTTGCGCGCGGGCGGTCGCAACAGGTCCTCCATGGGCGGCAGCGGGCGGGCCGGGGCATCCGGCACGCGCAGGCGGTACTCGGGCGGAAGCTGGCCGACCAGCCACTTCGCGCCCTGGGCCACGAAAGGCAATGCGCGGGCATCGCGCAGGGCCTCGGGCCAGCGTTCCGTGACGGGTTGGAGCTGTCCGGCCAGGATGTAGGCGAGCACGACGAGGAATGCACCCCTCGCGATTCCGAACACCGTGCCGAGCGCGCGGTCCACGCCGCCCAGCACCGAGGACTGTACCGCGCGGGCCACCCAGGCAATCAACAGTTTCAGGATGATAAGGGCGATGACGAAGACCGATCCCACGGCCACGACATCTGCCAGCCATGCGGGGCTTACCGCCGCGCCCAGCGCCGAGCGCATTCCTGGCAGCATCACGAAGGCCAGGACCAGGGCACCGGCCCAGGCGCCGACGCCCAGGACTTCCCGCACCAAGCCGCGCGAATAGGCCAGGATGGCCGAAACGCCGAGAATCAGGAGGATGGCGCCATCGGCCCAGGTCATGGCGGCGTTTCCTAGCAGGCTCCGGCCCGCCGCACCACGCCGGGCCAGGCCGGGGCAGGGGGCGGACCCATGCGCGGGGCGGGAGGCGGAACGGGGCCGCACGGGTTGGCGCGACGCGGCGAGAGGCGTCATCCTGGCGCGGGCACCTCTCAACCGGGTGCCGGACCGCAACCAGGGCAGGTTCGTCCGGACGCCGCCGGCGCCCGTGGCCGGACCCCGTCCGGCCGGAAACGGGACAGCCGTGCATGACAGACGACACCGCTCCCACTGAGAATGACCCGGCGCCCCCGGCCTTCATCGAGGGCGGGACGCGCGAGTTCCGGCGCGTGAACCTGGCGATGCTGGCGGCGGGCTTCTCGACCTTCGCGCTGATGTACTGCGTGCAGCCGCTGATGCCGGTCTTCTCGGAGGAGTTCGGGGTCAGCGCCGCCTCGGCCAGCCTGTCGCTCTCGCTCACCACCGGCCTGCTCGCCGTCTCCATGCTGGTGGCCAGCACCCTGTCCGAGGCGATGGGGCGCAAGCCCGTGATGCTCTTCTCGCTGCTGGTCTCGGCGATCCTGACCGTGATCTCGGCGCTGGTTCCGTCCTGGCACCAGTTCCTGCTGCTGCGGGCCTTGCAGGGCATCACCTTCTCCGGCCTGCCCGCCGTGGCCATGGCCTATGTGAGCGAGGAGGTGCACCCGAAATCCTCGGGCTATGCCATGGGGCTCTACATCAGCGGCAGCGCGCTGGGCGGCATGGGCGGGCGCGTCATCACCGGGCTGATCGCGGATCTCGGCTCCTGGCGTCTGGCCGTCGGGGTGATCGGGCTGCTCGGCCTCGCGGCGGCGGTCGCCTTCTGGCGGCTGCTGCCCCCGTCGCGCCAGTTCGCCCCGCGCAGCGCCCGCCCGCGGGAGCTGGTGGCGAACTTCCTGGTGCATCTGCGCGACCCCGGCCTGCCCTGGCTCTTCCTGGAGGGCTTCCTGCTGATGGGCGGGCTGGTGACCGTGTACAACTACATCGGCTACCGCCTCCTCGCCCCGCCCTTCGGGCTCAGCCAGGCGGTGGTGGGCATGATCTTCACCGTCTATCTGGTGGGGATTGTCAGCTCCACCGTCTCCGGACGGCTGGCCGACCGGCTGGGGCGGCGGCGCGTCTTCTGGGCCATCGTGCTGGCCATGCTGGCGGGGGTGCTGCTGACACTGTCCGCCTCGCTGGCCGTGGTGATCCTGGGCATCGCCGTCACCACCTTCGGCTTCTTCGGCGCGCATTCCATCGCCAGCTCCTGGGTCGGGCGACGGGCACGGCGGGGCCGGGCGCAGGCCTCCTCGCTCTACCTCTTCTGCTACTACATGGGCTCCAGCGTCGCCGGCTCGCTCGGCGGCCTCGCCTGGGCCAGCCATGCCTGGCCGGGCGTGGTGGCCATGGTCGGGGCGATGCTGCTGGTGGCGCTGCTGGTCGCCTTCCGCCTCGCGGTGCTCAAGCCCCTGCCGGAAGCCTGAGGCGCCGCCGCCTCAGGTGCGCGAGGCGGGCGGAGAAAGCAGGAAGGGGTCGGCATTCTCCGGCGCCGGGGGCTTGCCCAGGCCCATCAGGGCCGCGATCAGGCGGCCGCTGAAGGCCACGAGCATGGCCTCCGTCTCGCCGGCGCGGCCGGGCCCGGCGCGGGCCACGGCGGAAACGAGGACGATCCGCCGCCCCAGGATGCGGGCACAGGT
>NZ_BDLP01000341.1:0-4696 GCF_001950415.1 Roseomonas sp. TAS13 | reverse complement strand
CCGCAGCCGCTCCCGCGCCAGGGCGGGCGAGATGGCGCGCGCGGCCCGGGCGCCGAGCGCCTGCTTCGTCACCACCCGGCGCGCGTCGAGGAAATGCTCGCCGCATTCCTCCGCCGTCAGGTCGTCGCCCGAGATCAGCAGGACCGGCACGCCCAGGCTGCCGGCATAGGCGCCGTTCAGCGTCGCCTCGGAGCAGGGCCGCCCGTTCAGGCGGATGGTGCGGAAGGCGAAGCCGTTCACCGTATGCGCCAGCAGGCCATGCCGCCCCGCCCCGGTGTGGTAGCCGGTGAACATCACCCCGCTGAAGCCGCCGTCCAGGCCGGCGCACATGTTCATCGGCTTGGGCTTGCCCAGGATCAGCTCGGCGCGCGGGTCCAGCAGCTCCGGGATGAGGTTGGTCATCGGCCCATGGGAATCGTTGACCAGCACCTCGGTGGCGCCGCCTGCGAAGGCGCCCGCCACCACGGCGCTGACCTCCTCGGTCATCAGGCGCCGGGCGCGCTCGTATTCCGGGTTGCCGGGCTGACCCTGCTGCGGCGAGACCACGCCGGCCACGCCCTCGATATCGGCGGAGACATAGATCTTCATGCGAGGAACTCCCTGAGCGCGCGACGGTGATGGCCGCGGAAGCCGGTCATCGGCTCCGCGGCGGCCAGCGCATCCAGCACGGCCTCCTGGGTCGCCTCGGCCGCCGCCTGGAAGAGCGTGTCGATCCTCCCCTCTGCCAGGACCCGGCGCGGCAGGAGGTCCGTCTTCGGCATATGCGGGATTCGCTCCGCCGTGGAGAAGGCGAGGAAGATATCGCCGCTGCCATGCCCCCAAAAGGAGCCGGTCCAGGCGATCCCCGCCCCGGCCCGCACCGCGACGCGGCGGAGCTGGCGGGACTCCAGCGGCACATCTGTCGCGAGCACCACGATCACCGAGCCACGTTCCGGCGCCTCCTCGCCGCGCGGGTCGATGCGCCGCCCGTCCGGCAGGCGCAGGTCGCCCGCCCGGCCGAAATTGGCCAGCACCAGCGTGCCGAGGTGGAAATCCGTCTCGTCGAGGCGCAGCCGCCGGGAGGCGGTGCCGATGCCGCCCTTGAGGCCGAAGCAGCTCATCCCCGTTCCCGCCCCCAGCGCACCGGAGCCGAATTCCGGCCCGGCCGCGGCAATGGCGGCTGCCGCATCCTCCGGCGCGACCGCCAGTGCCTGGATGTCGTTCAGGTGCCCGTCATTGCATTCCAGCACCACCGGATTGACCGTGGAGGTGCGCCGTCCGATGCGCGGCTCCTCCATCACGGCGTGCCGGATCAGCGCCTCGGCGCAGGCCGCCACGCCAAAGGTGTTGGTCAGCAGGATCGGCGTCTCGATCTCGCCCAGTTCCTCGATCTGCACGAGCCCGGTGCTCTTGCCGAAGCCGTTCAGCACATGCACGGCGGCGGGGAGCTTTTCCCGGAACAGGCGGCCCCCATGCGGCAGGATGGCGGTGACGCCGGTACGGGTCCCCTCGCCCCGGACCAGGGTGCGGTGGCCGGCCGTCACGCCCGGCACATCGGCCAGGCTGTTGCGGCTGCCGGGCGGCAGGCTGCCGCAGGCCAGGCCCAGGTCACGGGCGCGCATGGAGGTACCCTCCGGCCGGGCTGAGCCAGGAGCCGCTGACCGCAGGCCAGCCATGCGGAACCGTACGCGGCCGGTGGGACGGCGGGCCATGGCCAGTCTGACCGGGCCGGAAAACAGGCTGATCCATGCGGTCTCCCTTCCGGCAGTGCCTGTAGGACCATCTCGCCCCCAGGGACAAGCCTTTGCCCTTACTGGGTTTTGCGGGAATTTCCCGTCAGGTTCGTTTCATGCAGCCCCTGCTTCCGCCAGGTGGGATCGCGATGGGGAGAATGACGGTTCGATGTTTTGTTCGGGTTTTCCGAACAAACTATCCGCCAATAAGCGGATTTTCGGTGCAATTAGGAAGCTATCTAGACGCCCATACGGACCACTCACGATCCGTCTGAAGAATAACCAAGGACGCCTTTCATGCGTATTTCCCTTCGCCGTGGCTTCACCCCCCTCCTGGCCGCGGTGATCCTGGCCGCCGCCCCGGTCGTCGCCTTCGCGGCCGAGGGCGGCGGCTATTCCCTCTTCACTCCCGGCTCCACCCCGCGCGATGTCAGCGGCACCGGCTCCTCCGCCGTGACCGGCATGCCCTCGGCGGACATGCCGGTGACCAGCGGCCGCTTCGGCGCCACGGTGCTGAACGAGAGCAATGCCGGTTCCTCCGCGGTGGGCGGTGCCCCGCGGGGCAACCCGCCGGTGACGAACAACAGCTTCGGCGCCACCCCGCTGGATGTCAGCAACAACACCTGAACCTGCCCCCGGGACCTGCTCCCGGGGCCGGAAAGCGGAAGGGGGCGCCCGGCGGGCGCCCCCTTTTTCATGCGCCCTTCGGGCAACCAGCCTCAGCGGCCGCGGCGGCCCTGGTAGTAGCCCTGCTGGAAGGCCCGGTCCTGCGCCCGCTCCGATTGGTCCCACAGATAGCCGCCGGCCGCGCCGACACCTGTGCCGATCAGCGCGCCCCAGCCGGCATTGCCGCTGAAGGAGCCGGCGACCGCGCCCAGGGCGGCACCGCCGGCCGCGCCCGTGCCGACGCGGCGCTGCGAATCGCTCATGCCCTGGCAGGCGCAGAGGCTCCCCAGCGCCAGGAGGGGCAGGACGAAACGGGCGGAACGGAGCGTCATGGTCGTCCTCATGATCAGCGGGCCGGGCGGGTGGAACGGGCGGCGGGCTGCGGGCAGGGATAGGTCGCCTGCGCCCAGCGGAGCAGGCCGTCGGGGGCCGGCTCGCTGCCGTATTGCGGGTTCTGCTTCGCCCAGTTGGCGAAGGCGATCGCCGACTGCGCCACGGTCGGGGCGGGATTCGGCAGGCAGAACAGCGGGGGCCGCCGCGAGGAGGCGGGGTGCAGCGCCGCATGGTACTGGCCGGCCGCCGTGAAATATCCCTGGCAGTAGGCGATGGCTTCCAGCCGCTGCACACCCTGCGTGCTCGGCAGGCAGATCTCGGCGAGTTCGGCGGTGGTGCTGACGGCGGTGGGCGTGTCGCCCGCCGCCGGCTGCGCCATCACGGGCGCCGCAACGCCCAGCATGGCCGCCATGGCGGCCGAAGCGAGGAGGTGTCGCATAGGTCCAGCTTCTCCCTGTCCAGGGCCGGGGGCGGGTTGCCCCCGGCCGGACGCAGCAAACTGTCTTCCGTTGCCGGGGCTGACAACCCCTGCCGACAACCTCCGATGGTGCCGCGGGCCGGCTGGCGTCAGTCCAGGTCGGTCTTCCAGGTGACGTAGAAGCCGACATCGCCCGGCATGCCGTTCGGGTAGTCGAGGATCACCGGCCGGATGCCGAAGCCGCGCGGCGTGAGTTCCTTCTGGTGGAAATCATAGGCACGGCGCGCGAAGCCTTCGAGCTGCTCCGGCCAGGTGTCGAGTCCGCTGGTGATGGAGCGGCCGCTGTCCTTCATCCATTGCGACGGGAAGTGCAGCACCAGCACTTCCCGCTCCCCGTCCAGCGCGGCCCGCCGGATCATGCCCTGGAGCTTCGTCAGCGCATCCGGCGGCAGCTCCCGCTCCTCGAAGGAGCGGCGCAGTTCGGACATGCCGTTCTGCTTCTCTTCCTCGGCACGCCGTGCCTCCGCCTCCTTCTCGGCCCGCTGCTTTTCCATCCATGTGCGGACACTGTCGGCATCGAAACGCCCGGAATCGGGAAGATCGCTCACACCTGTCCTCCAGTCCTGATCGTCATGCCGTCCGGGGGATGCTCCGCCGGCAACGGCAACCTCCGGTGCGGATGCGCCTGGGAGGGACGGGACAGAGCTTGTTCCCACCCGGCCGGGAAACCAATCGCCGATCCGCAGGCCAGCCAGAACGGCCCCACAGGGCCAGGCAGCGGAAACGGCCGCGTTTCGCCATGGGAGCCGGAGCATCCCGATGGTGAAAAGGAGGGGGTGTCAGGAAAAGAGATGGTGCCCAGGGGCGGAATCGAACCACCGACACTGCGATTTTCAGTCGCATGCTCTACCAACTGAGCTACCTGGGCACAGCGCTCTTGGCGTGGCGCGGAATTAGCCCAGCCCCCGGCCAGTGTCCAGCCGCCCGCCGCAATCTTTTTGACGCATCCGGCACGGGGGGGGAGTGGCTCAGTCCTCCAGGTCGGGATCGCGTTCCGCGACAGGCTCGCCCGGGATGGCATAGCTGCCGGACAGCCAGTGGCCGAGATCGGCCTGCCGGCAGCGCGGCGAGCAGAAGGGCCGGTGCGCGGGCACCACCGGGCGGCCGCAGATCGGGCAGCGGGCGCCACGGCGGGGATGTTCCGGCCTGGCGGCGGAACCGGGCGGGGCATTGGACGGGGTGTTGGACGGGCGGTCAGGCATCCTCGGCAAGCTCCTCTCCGAAAGCGATGGCGGCGTCGGGCCGCAGCACCAGGGGCAGCGCGGCCATGGCCTCGAATTCCTCCAGCGCGCCCGGCCATGTCTCCAGCGCCGCCAGGACGCGCGGATGCGCCCGCAGCGCCGGGCGCAGGCCGGGCCGGTGCCGCAGCACGCCCAGCACGCGGCGCAGCGCGGCAAGGCCCAGCGTCAGCGGCGAAGGCGGCTGCCCGGTGACCTCGTGCAGCGGCGGATGCACCCGGGTCCGCACGCATTCGATCAGGCCGAGCGCGGTCAAGCCCATGATGCGC
>NZ_BDLP01000340.1:0-4705 GCF_001950415.1 Roseomonas sp. TAS13 | reverse complement strand
CCCCTCGACCGAAGGGCGAGGGGCGTTGATAGACGCCCCTCGTCCCGACACCATCAGAACCGCCGGGGCAGGGCGCGGGGGTCAACTGGCCTTCGCAGGGACCCGCCTGCACGGAGCGGCGCGCAGCAGCGCGGAGGAGGGTGGGTGGAAGGCCGGTTGGCGCCCATGCCCTGGTCTGGCCCTAAGAAGTCTAGCGTCTTCCGTTGCCGTTCCGTATCCCTTGTTAGAAACCGGGGGAGAGTGACGAATGCAGGTGCAGGTAAGACAAATCGTCGGCAACTGGGATGCCGGCTATGCTTTGCACAAGCATACCCTCTCTAGCGTTCACCTCGGCAACGACGCGAACGGTTATCCGATGTTTGACACCACACGTTCCGAACCCGGCGAAGCACTGTTCCAGCTCAAGTATCGATCCGACTGGAACCAGGTCGCTCCAATCGCTGCCGCTCTCAACCAACATATCTTGCCGCTGTTCAAGAAAGTTGGGCTTATCATCCCCATGCCAGCGTCAACGGCGCGGCAGAGGCAACCCGTTGACGAAATCGCCAAGGAGCTTGGCCGGCTTGCGAACATCCCGGTGTTCCACAATATCGTGGTCAAGACGCCGGCGCCGCAAGGTGCCCCACAGCTCAAGAACCTGAAAACCAAGGCGGAAAAAGAGGCTGCGTTGGAAGGACGGTTCACGATAAACAATGAGATCACCAACGAAGGTTGTTGGAACGCCTTGATGCTGGACGATCTGTTTGACACGGGAGCGACGATGGAAGCGGTGTGCGCTGCCCTTCGGACGTATCCCAAGATCAACAAGGTATTCGCCGCAACTGTGAGCTGGAAATAAATCATGGCAACCGTTTTTATAGCTGGCTCAATCTCGATTAGCCGCCTTCACGAGAAGGTTAGGAAGCGCATTGAAAATGTCGTTTCCTCAGAATTATCTGTTGTTGTTGGCGACGCGGATGGCGCTGACACGTCGATTCAGGATTGTCTCGCACAGAGCGGCGCTCAACAAGTCACTGTCTATTGCAGCGGTGACACGCCCCGCAACAACGTAGCTGCTTGGCCGGTGAAGAATGTTTATCCCGACGCCGCTAAGGGAAGCAGAGCCTATTTTACCGCCAAGGATTTGGAGATGGCGAACGCAAGTGATTACGGGCTCATGGTCTGGGATTGCAAAAGCACCGGGACTCTAAGCAATGTCATTGAGCTACTTAGAGCCGACAAGAAGTCAGTTGTCTTTGTTAATAAGAACAAGGACTTTTTGACAATATCGGATGTTTCTGGCTTGGAGCATCTTCTAGGTTTTATGTCTCCGCACGCGCGCATGAAAGCAGAGGACAAAATTGGCCTATCGTCTAAGATAGCATCAATCTCGCATAAGCAGCTCGCCCTCGCTGTTTAGTTGCGTTCACGCACCGGCAGGGCTGCACCTCGGTAGCCTGCATGTGCCTCCACCCCTGGTCGGTACGGGTGTCACGCAGCACGCCAGCAGGCATCAACAAACGACCGTTTTGCGAGGGGTGGCGCCTTCGCCTGGAAATTGCCCGGTCGATAGCCTAGAATCCGTCTGAAAACCCCTCGCAAACCTATCCGTCATAAACTAGCGGTCGGTCATGGGTTGTTGGAGACAAAGGGACTGAATGGCGCAGCTCGTCGGATATGCCCGCATTTCGACGGCGGATCAGAAGGCCGCCGGCCAGCTCGACGCGCTCAAGGTCGCCGGCTGCGATAGGGTCTTTGAGGAAACCGCATCGGGTGCGCGTGCCGGGCGGCCAATCCTGAAAGCCGCTCTCGACTACATGCGCGAGGGCGACACGCTGGTTGTCTGGCGCCTCGATCGGCTCGCCCGCTCGCTGCCGCAGCTTATCGAGACTGTCGGCACGCTGAAAAAGCATGGCGTCGGGTTGCGCTCGCTCTCCGAACAGATCGACACCAGCAACGCGGCCGGCGAGCTGATCTTTCATATGTTCGGCGCCCTGGCGCAATTCGAGCGGGGCTTGATCCGCGAGCGCACTAAGGCGGGGCTTGATGCGGCACGGGCCAGAGGGAGGAAGGGCGGCCGGCCCCGGCGTCTGTCGGAAGCGGACATAGACACGGCGCGCACGTTGCTTGAAGCGGACCCGCCTGTGCCGTTCTCGGAAGTAGCGCGCCGCCTCAAGGTCGGCCCCTCAACGCTCTACAACTACTTTCCGGCGGACAGCCGGCGCCCGCGTGGGAAGGCTTACGCGGGGGAGCCGGAGCTACCCTTAGCGCCGCCTGCATAGGCGGCCCGCGCCTCCTCGGCCATGCGCTCGACCTGGGCCGCCAGCTCGGGCGGCAAGAACACCTCGACCCGGCGCCAGTCGGCCGGAACGTCCTTCATCGCTTCTTCAACGCGCCGGATGATGCCGTTTACGCGCTGCCGGCTCGTGCCGTGCTGCGCGGCCACCTCAACGGGTCGCTTCCCTTCTACAAAGAAGGCGCGAGCGATGTTGAAGGAGTCTATCGTGAGGCGGCCCAATCGAGGCTTTAGCGCCTCGAAGTCAGCCGCTGACATTGTGCCTTCTCTCATGCGCGATCCCTCGCCCGCTCTCTCCGCGCCGTCAATACTTGTAAACAATACATACCCCGCTGTTGACGAACAAGCGTGCGCGGCGGTCATTGGACACCTAAGCGACGTAGGGCGGTTGCAACGCCTGCATATGTCGCGGGGTGGATGCGGTCGCGCGTCGGCAGCTCCGCAAGGTCTAGGACGTAATCCCCGCAGCTCGTCGCCACGGCCTCCACCTGGGCGGCTGCGCCTCGATGGTAAGGCAGCAGCCACACCACGCGCGCAGCCTATATCTTGCGCCTTGTCGCCCAAAGGCTCGCCCGCAAACCGGGTCGGGTCGGGTCGTTCGTCCCGATCCCGACGATAGCGAAGCGGGCTGACGTCGCCGGCAGCATCCACCGTGCTACCTCGGCCGATCCTGCACCAACCCGGGCAACGACGGGGCAGGGGAGCGCGGCCCGCCGATTGAACGCCTGGGCGGCGCCCCGGGCGGTGCTGTCGCCCACAAAGAGGCAGGCGAGCGCGGCGGCAATCATGCGAACAAATCCCCCCTGTCGAAACTCGGCCGGCTCGTCGCCTTCTGTGCCCTGCCAAACGATCCGGTCGCCCTGATAGATCGTGAGGAAGCCGCGCCGGTCATGCTCGGGCCTGGGCCGCCGGTCTGGCTCGTAGTTGTAACAGGCGCTCCGGCCCATAGACCCGCCGAAGGCGGGCGTTCGGCCTGGGCTGTGCAAGATGCGGTCGCAGGTGCCGGACGGTTCTTTGACGCGCCGCCCCCGGCCCGTCGCCCGCCAATGGTCGTAAGCCGATACGTCGCGCGGATTGGGTGCTTTCCAATGATGGCAGCGGGAGCAAGCGGCGCCCGCTGGCATGGGTGCATATGCGGGAGGGGAAGGGCGGTTGTGACCGATCGGTGCCGGCTGCGCGTCCAGCAGCTCGGCCGCGCTGTCTCTCGCGGCGAGCTGCGCGCGGCGCTGCTTCGGGGTTGGATGGGGACGCATCGCTTGACCTGGCTAGACGACGATCGCGGTTCAGCCGCGATCCTGGGAAGCGGAAGGGGCGCGGCCTGCGCCGCGCCCCGCTCGGGCCGTTAGGCCCGGAGCTTCCGCATTTCCTCGGCCAGCACCCACAAGGCGCGGTTGACCTTCACGTTCTGGTCGATGCCGTTGATAGGGCGAGTGGTCACGCGCTTGCCGGTGCGGTTGCGCCCGTGAACGCCACCCTTCGTCATGTTCTCCTGAACCCGGTTGAAGGTGGTCCAAAGGTCGCCGCTGCGATCCTCGTAACGCTTCGCCTGTAGGAGCTGCTCGGCCTCGATCGGCGCCGGGTTCTCGTCGTCATAGCGAAGCGCGAGGGCAGCACGAGCGAAAGCGGCCTGTTCCGGCGCCGGCAGGGCAAGGGCCTTCATCGCCTCGGCCTGCTCGGTCGCCTTCTCGAAACCATCAAGGACGGTATAGGCGCCCTCGATAACCTGCCCGATCACGTCGCCCTTGTGGGGCACGCGGAAGTCCGCGAGCGTGTCACCGCAGACCATCCCGTTTTGACAGACAAAGCGGAACATGCCGGCGAGCATCTGATAGCTGCTCGTTCCGTCGTGGCTGTTCAACAGGATGATTTCGTTAGCCTCGCGGCCCGCGATTTGGTTGGCGTGGCGAAGCCGGATCATGTGCTTGGTGTGTTCGCGCTTATCGAGGTTCCGCACCTTCGTCTGGCACGCCATGAAGGGCTGAAACCCCTCTTTGCGGAGGCCCTGCAAAACCTCGATCGTCGGAATGTAGGTGTAACGCTCCGAACGGCTGTCGTGCGGCGCCTGGGCGAAGATGGACGGCACCACGCGCGCAATCTCGTCGTCGGTGAGGGGCGACACCGAACGGATGGCGGGGGACTTGGCGGCGAAACGGCTGGAAAGCTGCATAGGGATCACTCCTGCATGTGTCACCGGAGCCTTGCGGTTGCCGCCGCGTCGGGTCCGGGTTGGCTCTACCGAACCAACACAGGAACAATAGCTTAGTGGCCTCATGCCGTCAATAGTTGTAAACATTTTGGATGATTTTTATTTACATCCTGCCTCCTCTCCGATTTGCACCGTGCAAACCCCCGCCCCTTGTTCGACGCGCGCCGCAGGCGAAGGAGAACCCCTCGACCGAAGGGCGAGGGGCGTTGATAGACGCCCCTCGT
>NZ_BDLP01000339.1:0-4709 GCF_001950415.1 Roseomonas sp. TAS13 | reverse complement strand
TCGCCTTACGGTGGAGCTGTGCGTAGATGTGATCAAGAGACAGGCTGGAAACCACGCGCGGCGGCGCGGCCGGGGTCGGGCTGCGGCATCCCGGCGGGCTGTGGAACGGGCGCGGGCTGCTGCTCAAGGGCCTCGCCCTGGTGCGCGAGGCGAAGCGACGCGGGCTCAGGGTGGTGCGCAACGTCCGCGGCCTCCGTGCCGAGGGCGAGGCGCGGGTCGAGCGCGTGCGCTGGGAGAGCGGCAGCCTGCCCTGCGACACCCTGCTGCTGCATGAGGGGGTGATCCCCTCCACCCATGTCTCGCGCGCCATCGGGCTGGAGCACCGCTGGGACACGGCGCAGCTCTGCTGGCGCCCGGTGCTCGATGCCTGGGGCGCCACCAGCCAGGAGCGCATCGCCATCGCGGGCGATGGCGGTGGTATCGGCGGCTGGGAGGCGGCGCTGGCCACCGGGCGGCTCGTGGCTCTGGACGCGGCGCGGCGGCTGGGCCGGATCTCCGAGGCCGAGCGCGACCACCGCGCCGGACCGCATCACGCCGCCCTCGCCGCCGCGCTGTCGCTGCGCCCCTTCCTCGATGCGCTCTATGCCCCGGCACCGGAGGTTCTGGCCCCGCGCGACGACGCCACAGTCGTCTGCCGCTGCGAGGAGGTCACGGCGGGGCAGGTCCGCCTCGCCGCCCGCCTGGGTGCCACCGGTCCCAACCAGGCCAAGGCCTATCTGCGCGCGGGCATGGGACCCTGCCAGGGGCGGATGTGCGGCACCACCGTGGCGGCGCTGATCGCCGCGGAGCGGGGCTTCTCCATCGAGGATGCCGGGACCCTGCGCCCCCGCGCGCCCTTCAAGCCGCTGACGGTGGGCGAGCTCGCTGCCCTGCCGCCAGAGGAAGTGGCCTGAGCGCCTGCCGCCGCCGGCATCCGGCGGCGGCAGGCAGCAGGGCACTTCCCGCTGACCGGGTGGCCGGAGGCGCCGCCCGGAATTCCTGCCACCAACTGAAAGTCATTCCATGATCCGACGCCATGCCCGCACCCCCATCATGCACCGCGTGGTGGAGCATAACGGCGTGCTGTATTTCGGCGGCATTGTCGCCGACGACCGTTCCCTTTCCATGAAGGGCCAGACCGCGCAGATCCTGGCCAAGGTCGGCAAGCTGCTGGAGGAGAACGGCAGCGACAAGGGCAAGGTCCTGGCCGCCACGCTCTACATCACCGACATGGCGCTGAAGGACGAGATGAACGCCGCCTGGACCGAATGGTTCGGCGCGGAGGACCTGCCGACCCGCGCCACCATCGGCGTCGCCGATCTCGGACCGGACACGCTGATCGAGGTGGTGGTCACCGCCGCGCGCGGCTGACCGGTCCACGTCGCGCTCCGGGTTGGCCCCCGGGGGAGAGGCTCTGCCTCTCGCCCCGGACCCCCTCTTCGCCGGGGACCGAAGCCGGTCCCCGGACCCCGGGCTTGCGTTGGCTCCACATGGTGGCCGTCAGCCCTCGGGTTGATCCCTGGGCGCAGGTGGAGACGCGGGGTGCCTGAAAAGAAAGATACCGTGTTGAAGGGCAAGAGGGATGAGAGGGTATACGTGCTCCCGACCGAAAGCGGGCCATCGCTTCCGTCCACGATGTCAGTCTGCTTCCACGCTGATTGGCAAGCAGATGTGGCACTCCACGCCTTCGGGATGGAAGCCGAGCTTCACCGTGCCGCCGAGATCATGCACCAGCCCGCGTTCCAGCAGCCTCGAACCGAAACCACGGCTGGGCGGCGGGATAACGGGCGGGCCGCCGTGCTCGCGCCACAGGATATCCACGAACCGGCTGCCCCCCTTGCCCTTGCGCAGGCTCCAGCGGACAGCCACGCCGCCCTCGGGCACCGACAGCGCGCCGTACTTCGCCGCGTTGGTGGCCAGCTCGTGGAAGGCCAGCCCGAGCATCTCCACCGCGCTGGCCGGCAGCCGTACCGGCGGGCCTTCCAGGGTCACGCGGTCGGCGTCGCCGTAAGGGAGCAGTGCGCGCTCCACCACCTCGGCCAGCGGAGCCCCGTCCCCGTCGCCGCTGGTGAGCAGCTCGTGCGAGCGCGCCAGGGCGATTAGCCGGGCGGTCAGCACGTCCCGCACCTCCGGGCTCACGCCGGCCCGGTGCAGGGTCTGGCCCGCGACCGCCTGCACGGTGGCCAGGACGTTCTTTACCCGGTGCCCCATCTCGGCCAGCCGCAATGCCCGGCGCTCCTCCTCGGTCCGGCCCGCGGTGTCGTCGCGGAACACGTTGAGGAAGCCCTCCACGCGCCCGTCGCCGTCGGTCAGCGGCATCATCGACCCGCTGGCCCAGAAGCGGGCGCCGTCACGCCGCAGGTGCCAGCGCTCGTTGAGCGCGCGCCCGTGCTCCCTCGCCCGGCACAGCTCGCCCACGAATACGCCGGCGGCGCGGTCCTCAGCGGTGAAGAACACCTCGCCCGAGCGGCCGAGGATTTCGGGCTCAGCGTAGCCCAGGATGGCGCGTGCCCCGGCGTTCCAGCCGGTGATCTGCCCGCCGAGGTTCATAGTGATCACGGCGTAGTCGGTCGCGCTGTGCAGCAGCCGCTCGGCGTGCTCGAGCTTCGCCCGCAGGATCCTGTTCTCGGCTCTGAGGGCCGCGACAGAGTCGGACGATAGCTCATCAGGCTGATGCCCGCCTCCGTCCACCCAGGGTGAGGACGTCTCGGAGGAGGTGTGCCCGTCCAGGTTCGGTGTGGCACCGGTGGCAGGCTCCGTCGACACTCGCAGGCTCCACGTAACACGTTCGCAGGGCCTCTCCCCTGCCAGTCACGGCAGCGGTTGACTGTCGGCTTCCGTACACTTGGCACGGGCAAGCCAGCATCATCGGATCCAACGGGGGGAGATGCGATTCACCAATAATTCTGGGCCGAGGGTTTGCTCAAGACCTTCTGTCCCCTATGTCTTGGGCATCACCCGCGGAGACCCTCCGGCGCGGGTGGCTGAGAGATGCCAAGCACTCCCGCCGACACCTGTCGCCTGGGATCTGTTCTTGGCCCATTCGTCCGCACCCGTGCCGCGCAACCGTCTGCTCGCTGCCCTCCCAGCCGAGAGCCTCAATAGGCTCTGGCCCCAGCTGGAGCCGGTCGAGATGGCCCTCCGGCAGAACCTGATGATGCCGGACGAGCCGATCACGGCGGTCTACTTTCCCGAGGTGGGCTGGGCCTCGATGCTGGCACTGCTGGCGGACGGCAACTCCGCCGAGGTCGGCCTCATCGGCAACGAGGGCATGATTGGCCTGCCCCTGTTGCTGGGAGTTGATAGCGGCGCCGTGGAGGCCCTGGTGCAGGGACCCGGTACCATGCTGCGGCTGGGCGCCAGCGCCTTCCAACAGTCCCTGGAGGAGATCCCCGAGCTGGAGCGGCTGCTGATGCGCTACGCCCTGGCCTTCCAGGAGCAGGTCACCCAGACCGCGGCCTGCAACGGCCACCACGCCTTGGACCAGCGGCTGGCGCGCTGGCTGCTGATGGCCCACGACCGGGCCGAGGGCGACGAGTTCCCGATGACGCAGGAATTCCTCGCCCTGATGCTGTGCGTGCACCGTCCTGGCGTCACCGTGGCGGCTCGGCTGTTCCAGCAAGCTGGACTGATCCGCTACGGCCAGGGCCGGATCGTGATCGCCGATCGCGACGGCCTCGAAGCCGTCGCCTGCGAGTGCTACGGCGCCGTACGGCGCCGCTTCGGTCACCTGCTAGGTTTGGCCAAGGGCTGACCGTGTCTGCTCGTTAAGGGCCTTTCGGAAGCGGCTTGCCGCCGAAGCTAAGTCTGCTGTCCACCTTACCCGGCGCTTCCCCGGATTAGATGCCGGATTAGATGACCGTCATGGTTCTCGGCTTCCAATGCAAAAGGCCTTTGCGATCGAACTATCGCGTGCGCGAAGACCAGGAGCTTCCGAGCGATCACCAATAGAATGACTTTTGGGGGCTTACCCGCCGCCCTCATGCGCTGCACGAAGCCGGCCAAGGCAGGATTGCGGCGCCTGCTGCTAAGCGCACACATGTACAGCGCACGACGAAGGCGCTCCGTTCCCATCCTGCTGATGCGGCCTGGGCGGCGTACTGTGCTGCCGGAGCTGTACTCCTGAGGGGACAAGCCGGCAAAGGCTGCAAGGCCCTTCGGGGGGAACCTATCAATGTTTGGCACTTCGGCCAGCAGCACAGGGGCAGTGACTGTCCCGATCCCTGGTATGCTCAACAACAGCTCATGGTTACGGCTCAGCACAGGATCGGATGCCACCACTTCCTGCACCGCATCCATGACAGCTTCGATCTCCCGATCCAGCCAATCCAGGTGAGCCGCGATCGAAGCAGCAACCGCAGGTGATGCCGTTCCGGACTTCTGGCGATTTATCTCCTGGACTCTTGCGACCTTCAGCCCCTCGCAGCGGCGCACCAATTCGCGCAACTCCCGCAGATGAGTGGCCGGTGGCACCCAGGCCGAAGGGTCATGTGCCCGGCAGGACCGGGCGATTGAGGCTGCGTCCAGTTTGTCGGTCTTGTTGCGCAGCAGTTCGCTTTGCCCGTAGGCCTTGACCCGCATACCGTGTCCACGCCCGTGGCACCGGCAGTCCGCCGGAGAGCCATGCTCTCCGGCGCGATCCGGCGTCAGCGAGAACCAACTCATCGGGTCCAGGGCACGCCGTGTCCTGGCGGATAAGGGGGGCCGGGGGAAAAGGCGGAGCCTTGTCC
>NZ_BDLP01000338.1:0-4730 GCF_001950415.1 Roseomonas sp. TAS13 | reverse complement strand
GGAGCTGTGCGTAGATGTGATCAAGAGACAGGGGTGGCGAGGCGGGCGCAGGCGGCGGCGCGCAGCACCGGATCGGTGCTGGCCAGCACGGCGGCGGCGGGCAGGCCGGCCGCCACCTCATGCGCGAAATTCGGCCCGGAGAGCACGGCGGCGGGCAGGCCCGGCCGCAGCTCGGCCAGGACCTCCAGCGGCAGGAGAAGCGAGCTGCTCTCCACTCCCTTGGCCACCGCCACCACCGGCGGCAGTTCCGGCATGGCGGCGACGGCGGCGCGCAGCGGCTGCATCGGCACGGCCAGCACGGCGAGGCTTGCCCCCTCCAGAGCCTCGGCGGCATCCGCGGTCACGCGCAGCCCCTCCAGCACCGCATCCGGCAGGCGCGGGTTCCGCCGCGTCCCGCGCATCGCCGCCGCCTTCTCCGGGTCGCGCGCCCAGAGCGTCACCCGGTTGCCCGCCCGTGCCGCCTGGATCGCCAGCGCCGTGCCCCAGGCCCCGGCGCCAAGGACGGCGAGCCTGTTCGCCTCACTCATCGGTCAGCCTCGTCACAGTGCAGCCCTGGCCCGGTTCGCCCTGGCCCAGGCGTTCCAGCAGCGCGCGCAGGATGCCCCCGGCCACGGCCTCGAAGCTCCCCTCCGGCACCCAGGGGCCGTTGCTGACCACCAGCCCGCAGCCGTTGAGCCGCGTCGGATCGGTGGGCTCGCGCAGCCAGAGCTCGCAGGCCAGCAGGTCGCGCACCCCGGAGGCGCGGAGCCGGTCATGGAAGTCGCGCACCGGGGCGCGGTGCTTCACCGGATACCAGGCCGCCTGGATGCAGCCCCGGAAGCGCCCCGAGACGGCGATGATCGTGTCGGCGAGGCGGTCGAACTCGCCCTCCTGCTCGAAGGGCGGGTCCATCAGCAGCAGCCCGCGCTTCTCCGGAAAGGGGGTGAGGGCGGTCGCGGCCTCCCAGCCGTCGCGCGCATGCACCGCCACGCGCCGGTCGCGGCCGATCCGGGCCCGCAGCTCCTCCTGGTCCTCGGGATGCAGCTCGCAGAGCACCAGCCGGTCGCCCTCCCGCAGCATCGCCTGGCTCAGCGCCGGGCTGCCGGGATAGAGCGGCGGCCAGCCGAACTCCCGCACGGCCGAGAGCCAGGGGGCGAGCGGACCCTCCGCGATCCCCTCCAGCCGCCCGATCCCGGCCCGCCATTCCCCGGTGCGCTCGGCCCTTTCCTCCCGCAGGTCATAGGCGCCGATCCCGGCATGGGTGTCGAGCACGCGGAAGGGCGCCGGCTTGCGCCGCAGGGCGGCGAGGATGTGGTGCTGCAGGGCATGCTTCACGCAGTCGGCGAAGTTCCCGGCATGGTAGGCGTGGCGATAGTTCACGGCACTCCCTGGCCGCGCGAGGCGGCGAGATCATAAAGCGGATGACGGAACAGCGATTCCGAGGCGCGGTTGTAGCTGATTGCGGGGCACCGCCAGCCCGGCGGCGCGGCACCGAAGCGCGCCAGGATCAACCCGTCGCCGGAGAAGCCCTCGCCCACATCGTGCTCCACCTCGATGACGCCACCCAGCGCCCGAACCGCCTCGACGCAGCGCTGGTGCGTCAGCGGGTCGCCGCTGATGAGGTGGTGATGGGTGGACAGGAACAGCCAGTCCACGCGCCCGTCGCGCAGCAGCGGCGCCGCCTGCTCCAGCATGGTGAACTCGGCGCCCTGTGCGTCGCAATGCAGGATGGTGAGCCGGTCGAGACCCCGCGCGGCCATCAGCCCGGCCACGTCATGGCAGGCGAGGTCCAGGGTTCCCGATTCCTCCGTGGGGAAAGGCAGGGTCTCCCCCGGCCGGTCGCCGAGGAAGCCCTGCACGATCTCCGCCGCGACGCCGTTCAGCGCGAGATTGGCGCGCCCGACCTCGATGTGCCGCGGATCGGGCTCCAGCAGCACCGCGCGCCGGCCCGGCGCCGCGAGCAGGAACCAGATGGAGTAGAAGGCCCAGTATCCGCCAAGCTCCAGCATCGTGCCGCCCGGCGGCAGGCAGCGGAGAAGCTCGTGGAACAGCCGCTCCTCCTGCGGCTCGTGATGGCCATGGCAACGCTCGATCAGCTCGGTCATCCAGGCGCCGCAATAGCCATCCGCCAGGACCTGCACGCCGTTGTGCATGACCTGGACGCGGCGGCCATCCGCCATCCTGCCGACGCGCCCGGCATCCGACACGCGGGGCATGGGCTCCGCATCGCGGCATCGCATGCCCATGGCGATGCGATGGGCATTGCTGACCGAGGGCAGAACCTGCGTTTCCAGCCGCCTCGGGTCCAGGGGCTCCGGCGCGGCGGGCAGCAGCAGCGGCGGCAGGGTGGGTTCGAGCGCCAGGCCGGCGGCGCCATGGCCGATCCCGTCCCGGCCGATCTTGTCCCTTTGGGCGGCGGGAAGACCGGTTCGCGGCCCGCTCGGGTCGGGCACGGCCGCCGCGTCGCGGGAGCGCCGGAAGGGCCACATCAGGATATCCGCTCCCCGGTGGGAGAAAGCTCCGCCAGCGGCCAGCGCGGCCGTGGCGCGTGGTCCACCGGATCGGTGAGGCCGGCACGCAGCCGCTCGATCCCGGCCCAGGCCACCATCACCGCATTGTCCGTGCAGAGCCGGATGGGCGGGGCGATCAGCGGCAGCCCGGCCCGTTCCGCCACGCCGCGCAGCGCCTCGCGCACCCCGCCATTGGCGGCGACGCCGCCGGACACCACCAGCGCCGTGGCGCCGGGCATCATGCCGAGGGCGTTGCGCGCCCGGTCGGCCATCACGGCGGAAACGCTGGCCTGGAAGGCGGCGGCGATGTCCGCCTTTCCGGCTTCGTCGGCGAGTTTGCCCACCGCCTGGGCCACGGCGGTCTTGAGGCCGGAGAAGGAGAAGTCGCAGCCCGGCCGCCCCAGCATCGGGCGTGGCAGGGGGATGCGCTTCGGGTCGCCCGACGCCGCCAGCCGTTCCAGATGCGGCCCGCCGGGCCAGGGCAGGCCGAGCAGCTTGGCCGACTTGTCGAAGGCCTCGCCCACCGCGTCGTCCAGCGTCGAGCCGAGGCGGCGGTAGCGGCCCAGCCCCTCCACCGCCACGCACTGGCAATGTCCGCCGGACAGCAGCAGCAGCAGGTAGGGAAAAGCCGGCGCTTCGGGCAGCAATCCGGGAAGGCGCGGCGTCAGCGCATGCGCCTCCAGGTGGTTCACCGCCACGAAGGGCAGGCCATGTGCCAGGGCCAGGCCCTTGCCGAAGCTGGCGCCGACGATCAGCCCGCCGATCAGCCCCGGCCCGGAGGTGGCGGCGACGCCGCCGAGCTCCGACGGTGTGATCCCGGCCTCGGCGAAGACCCGGGCGGCGAGGCGCGGCATGTGGTGCAGATGCGCCCGCGCCGCGACCTCCGGCACCACGCCGCCGAAGCGTGCGTGCTCCGCCACCTGGCTCAGCAGCGCCTCGGCCAGCACGTGCCCGTCCGGGGCCAGCAGGGCCGCCGCCGTCTCGTCGCAACTGCTCTCCAGGCCGAGCACGGGGCCCTTCGGTTCCATATCCATTCCTCTCGGGGCCGGTTCCGGCGCCCGGCCTGTGATCCCGCGATCCCTGGGCCGTACCTGGGACATTTCGTCCCGGAACAAGCCGCTTCCACGATACGCGGGCCGGTTCTATGACGCGCCGATGCTTCCTGCCCACCCCGCAGCGGCCGGCAACAAGACCGGCCCTCTTTCTCCCGAGCCCAGGCCGCGCGTGCTGCCGCATGCGGGCCGGAACCTGCCGCTGCGCGTCGGCACGCGCGGCTCGCCGCTGGCGCTGTGGCAAACCCGGCATTTCCTGCAGAAGATCCTGCATTTCTGCCCTGTGCTGCGCATGGCGGAGGCCTTCGACGAGCATGTGATCGCCACCTCGGGCGACAGGATCCAGGACCGGCGCCTCGCCGATATCGGCGGCAAGGGGCTCTTCGCCAAGGAGATCCACGAGGCGCTGCTGGACGGGCGGATCGACTTCGCCGTGCACAGCCTCAAGGACCTGGAGACCGAGATGCCGCCCGGCATCGTCCTGGCCTGCACCCTGAAGCGCGAGGATGCGCGGGACGTGCTGCTCCCCGGCCCCGGCTGCGGCGCGCTCGACCCGGCGGACCCGCTGGGCTCGCTGCCGGCGGGCACCCTGCTCGGCACGGCCAGCCTGCGGCGGCAGAGCCAGGTGCTGCATGCGCGGCCGGACCTGCGGGTGACGATGATCCGCGGCAACGTCCAGTCCCGCCTCGGCAAGCTCGCCGCCGGGGAGGTGGATGCCACGATGCTGGCCCTGGCCGGGCTGAAGCGGCTGGAGATCGTGCCCGAGGGCATGGTGATCCTGGACCCGGAGGCCATGGTCCCCGCCGCCGGGCAGGGGATCGTCGGCGTGACGGTGCGCGAGGGCGATACCGAGCTGCGCCAGCTCCTCGCCGCCATCGAGAATCCGGAGGCCCGCGCCGTGTCCCGCGCCGAACGGGCGCTGCTCTCGGCGCTCGACGGCTCCTGCCGCACCCCGATCGGCGGCCATGCCAAGCTGCTGCCGGACGGGCGGCTCCGCCTGACCGGGCTGGTGGCGCGGCCGGACGGTTCCTTCCTGCTCAAGCGCAGCGTGCATGGCGATGCCCGGGATGCCGAGCGGCTGGGCGACGCGCTGGGCCAGGAGCTTCGGCTGGACAGCCCGGCCGACCTCTTCACCTGAACGGCGACCCGGATCGCGGCGGGGCCGGGCGCCCGCGCCCGCCAGCCGGGG
>NZ_BDLP01000337.1:0-4740 GCF_001950415.1 Roseomonas sp. TAS13 | reverse complement strand
GCCCTGGACCCGGTCCCCGGTGGTGCCGACCACGCGCGCCCGCACGGGGCGCCCGCCGGTCATGCCCTCGCCGCCCAGCAGCGCCAGCACCTCCCGCGTCTGCGCCAGCGCGAGCGGGGAGCCGCGCGTGCCCGCCCACAGCGCCGGCAGCCGGGACTCCGTGGCAAGGCCGGGGGATGGCGGGACCGGCGCCGCCGGCAAGGGGGCGGTCCGGTCCGGGGCGGCGGGGGCAGGGTCAAGGGCAGGGGCGAGCAGGGCGGCGGACATCCGGGGGGTTCCGTTCGCAGGCATTCGGTTCGGGAAAAGAGCGGACCTCCGGCTGGAAAGAGGGGTTCGCCGGAGGTCCGCAGCGGCGCGGCATGGGTCTGCCCGCCGCCGGAGTGCGCCATGCCCCGGGGCAGGCCATGGCGGTCCTTTCAGGCCAGGATCACTCGGCCGCCTGCTGCCCGCCCACATCGGCGGCGGTGGTGGGCGCCGAGGCCGGGCTGGTGTGCACCCAGTCCAGCGCGCGCTCCACGCCGGCGGCATAGGCCGGGTCCGCCTTGCGGAAATGCCCGAGCTGGCGGGCGACGATCTCCCGCGGCACGCCCTGCATCGCGCCGGCGATGTTGCGGAACAGCCGCTCCTGCTGCTCGGCGCCCAGCAGGCGGAACAGGTTGCCCGGCTGGGTGTAGTCGTCGTTGCCGTCGCGATGGTTGTAGTAGTCGGCATTCCCGTTGATGCGCAGGGGCGGCTCCTTGGCCGAGGGCTGCTCCACCGGGCCGTTGAAGGAATTCGGCTCGTAGTAGTGGTCCGTGCCGCGCGGCGCGTCGAAGCGCATCGGCCCGTCGGCGTGATAGGTGTTCACCTGGCTGCGCGGCCGGTTCACCGGCAGGGCCTCGTAATGCGTGCCGACGCGGTAGCGGTGCGCGTCGGCATAGGCGAAGATCCGGCCCTGCAGCACCTTGTCCGGGGAAAAGCCGATGCCCGGCACGATGTTCGACGGCGAGAAGGAGCTCTGCTCGATCTCCGCGAAGTAATGGCCGGGATTCCGGTTCAGCTCCAGCACGCCCACATCGATCAGCGGGTACTCGCCATGCGGCCAGACCTTGGTCAGGTCGAAGGGGTTGTAGGAGGTCCTCTCCGCATCCGCCTCCGGCATGATCTGCACGCAGACGCGCCAGCGCGGGAAGTCGCCCTGCTCGATCGCGTCATAGAGGTCGCGCTGCGCGCTCTCGCGGTCCTCCGCGATGACGGTGTTGGCTTCCTCGTTCGTCCAGGTCCGGATGCCCTGCATGGACTTGAAGTGGAATTTCACCCAGTACCGCTCGCCGGCATCGTTCCAGAAGGAATAGGTGTGCGAGCCGTAGCCGTTCATGAAGCGGTAGCCCTGCGGCAGGCCGCGATCCGAGAACAGGATCGTCACCTGGTGCAGGCTTTCCGGCGACAGCGACCAGAAGTCCCACATCGCCGTCGCCGAGCGCATGTTGGTGCGCGGATGGCGCTTCTGCGTGCGGATGAAGTCCGGGAACTTCATCGGGTCGCGGATGAAGAAGACAGGCGTGTTGTTGCCGACGAGGTCCCAGTTGCCCTCCTCGGTGTAGAACTTCAGCGCGAAGCCGCGCACGTCGCGCTCGGCATCCGCCGCGCCGCGCTCGCCCGCCACGGTGGAGAAGCGCAGCAGCACCTCGGTCTTCTTGCCCAGCTGGGAGAAGACCTTCGCCCTGGTATAGCGGCTGATGTCGTGCGTGACGGTCAGCGTGCCATAGGCGCCCGAGCCCTTGGCATGCACCACCCGCTCCGGGATGCGCTCCCGGTTCTGGTGCGCCAGCTTCTCGATGAGCTGGTAGTTCTCCAGCAGGATCGGGCCGCGCGGGCCGGCGGTCAGGCTGTTCTGGTTGTCGGGCACCGGGGCGCCGGCCGTGCTGGTCAGCACCGGGCGCGCCGCGCCACTCCGTGTTTCCTGGGTCATGAAGTCCTCCTTCCCAAACCTCGGAAGCTCTGCGGGCGACTATGCCTCCCCGCCTTCCATCGGCGAAATTGAACGTTCCTATCCTTGTGATAGGTAACGCCTAACGATGGATGGGATGGAGCCATGCCCCCGAACACCCTGGCCGGCCTCTCGCTCCGCGACCTCGAATACGCCGTCACGGTCGCGGAGCTGCGCCACTTCGGCCGCGCCGCCGAACGCTGCGGCGTCAGCCAGCCCGCCCTGAGCGAGCAGATCCGCAAGCTGGAAGGCCTGCTGGGCGTGACGCTCTTCGAACGTTCCAGCCGCCGCATCGAGCCGACCGCCCAGGCCACGAACCTGCTGCGCCAAGCGGAGGTGGTGATCCGCGAGGCGCGCGGGCTGCTGGAAATGGCCAAGGGGGAGGCCGAGCCCCTGACCGGCCCGCTGCGCCTGGGCGTGATCGCCACACTCGGCCCCTACTACGTCCCCTGGCTGCTGCCGGACATGCGGGCGCGCTATCCCGGCCTGAGCCTGCGCCTCCAGGAAGGACGGACCGGCGAGCTGCTGGAGGCGCTGCAACGCGGCACGCTCGACCTGGCGCTGGTCGCCCTGCCTTCCGGCGCGGCGGGCCTCACGGAAGCGCCGCTCTTCTTCGAACCCTTCCAGCTTGCCTGTCCGCAGGGACACTCGCTGCTGGAGCAGGAGCGGATCGGCATCCAGGATCTGGACGGCCAGGGGCTGCTGCTGCTGGAAGAAGGGCACTGCCTGCGGGAACAGGCGCTCTCCCTCTGCCATGTCCCCGCCGGGATGCGTGAGGCGCGCTTCGCCAGCTCGCTGGAAATGCTGCGCCACATGATCGCCGCGGGCGAGGGCTACTCCCTCTTGCCCCTGCTGGCGCGGCGCGAAGGCACCGCCCTGGACGGGCTCATCGACTACCGCCCCATGCGGGAACCCCGGGTCGGCCGCACCATCGGATTGGTCTGGCGCGGCACCGACCCGCGCGGGCCGGTCTTCGCGGAACTCGCGGACGTGCTGCGGGACACCGCCCCGCCCGGGACCGATCCGGATGAAAGCAAGGCCCCGCCAGCCTGATCCGGACAGCGATTGCCGCTCGCGCATCACTTCTGCCGTTGCGCCGTCCCGGGGGACAAGGCTCCGCCTTTTCCCCCCGTCCCCCTTATCCGCCAGGAACCTGAGGTTCCTGGACCTCCCGTTCGTTGCCTCTTCGCTGCGGGCCGGATCGCGCCGGAGAGCATCGCTCTCCGGCAGGCTGCCGGTGCCACCAGAGCGGACAGGGTATTTTTCTTCTTTTCAGGAGCCCCGCCTTGCCACCTGTTTCCCGGGATCAGGCCGCAGGCTGGCGGCAACCACACGGAGCCAACGAAAGCCCGGGGTCCGGGGACCGGCTTCGGTCCCCGGCGGAGAGGGGGTCCGGCGGGAGAGGCGGCGCCTCTCCCCCGGGGGCCGGCCATGGAGCGCAGCGGCCAGAACGAACGGCCGTTCGCACAACGGGCACTCGGTTCAACCCGGCTGGCTGCCCGGGCTTTCCGTGTCACCCGTTCGCGGCCTGACCGGGCCTGTCTCTTCCGGCGAGGCGTCCGCCTGCCCTTTTTCCGGCGGCGGGGCGGGCGCCGCTCCGCCGGCCCGGAGCAGGGCCAGCAGCCCTTCCAGCACCTGTTCCGGGGCGGGCGGGCAGCCGGGGATCAGCAGGTCCACCGGCAGCACCGTGCCGACTCCGCCCTCCACCGCCGGGGAGGTGTGGAAGCAGCCGCCATCCACCGCGCAGTCGCCCACGGCCACCACCCAGGCGGGACGCGCCATGCAGGCATGGGCACGGCGCAGCGCCTCCGCCATGTTGCGCGTCACCGGTCCGCTTACTAGCAGCAGGTCGGCCTGCCGCGGCGAGTCCACGAAGCGCAGGCCGAAGCGTTCCAGCTCGTAGGGCGGCGCATCGAGGGCGGCGATCTCCGCCTCGCAGCCGCCGCAGGAACCGGCGTCGATCTCCCGGATCGCCAGGCTGCGCCCCAGCCGGGCACGGGCGCCGGCGGCCATCCGCGCCGCCAGGGCGGCGACCAGGTCATCCGGCGGCCGCGGCGGCGCCTCCGCCGGCGGGGCATGGAACAGGTTCCGGATCAGGCGCGACCAGGGCAGGCGGGCGCTCACCGGGCGCTTCCCATGTCAGGCCGGGCCGCGCCACCACCGGGCCTCCGGCCGGGCTCCGACGGGCTCACAGATCCACCCCGCTGCAGGTCAGGCCGAAGGAATGCTCGCAAAGGGGGAAATCGGCCAGTTCGCTTCCCTCCATCACCGCCTCCAACAGGGGCCAGTGCAGCCAGGACGGGTCGCGGACGAAGCAGGCGCGTACCAGCCCCTCGCCATCCAGCGAAAGCCAGTGCAGCACCTCTCCCCGTGCCCCTTCCACCACGCCCGCTCCTTCCCCGGCGCGCGCCGGCAGGGGGATGGCGATCTCCCCTTCGGGCAGCGCGTCGAGCAGCAGGGGCAGGAGCTGCAGGCTTTCCCGCGCCTCGGCCAGGCGCAGCGCCAGCCGGGCGGCCGCGTCGCCACCCTGGGAGCGTGGGATCTCCATCCGGTCATAGGGCGCGTAAGGCAGGTCCCGCCGCGCATCGAAATCCCGACCGGAGGCCCGGCCGACCACGCCCCCCGCCGCGAAGCGCTCCGCCAGGGGGAGCGGCAGGCGCCCGGCCCCGCCCAGGCGCTCGGCCGCCGGGGCGGGCTGCGGCGGCAGCGCCGCCAGTCCCGCCGCCACCACCTCCAGCGCCGCACGCAGCGCCGCCTCGCCCTCCGGCATC
>NZ_BDLP01000336.1:0-4744 GCF_001950415.1 Roseomonas sp. TAS13 | reverse complement strand
CCCGGCGGGCGGCGGCTGCGGCAGCGCCTGCCGCTGGACGCGCTGCTGGCCGCCGCCCGCACTGCCCAGGCCCTGCGGCAAGGGGGGCGACTCGGGCTCCGCGCCGCGGACCTGGCCATCGACTGGGAAGGTGTCCGGGCACATCTCCGCCGCGCCACGGAAGCCCTGGAGCCCGAATCCTCGGAGGCCCGGCTGCGCGGCATGGGGGTCGATCTCGTCACCGGCTCCTCGGCGCATTTCCTGGCCCCCGACTGCCTGGAGGCCGCCGGCCGCAACTGGCGTTTCCGCCAGGCCGTGGTGGCGGCGGGCAGCGCGCCGCTGCTGCCCGCCATCGAGGGGCTGGCCGACATCCCCTATCTCGATGGGCAGAGCGGCCTCGACCTGGACACGCCGCCCGGGCACCTCCTGATCCTGGGCCATGGGGCGGAGGCACTGGAACTGGCCCAGGCCCATCAGCGCCTGGGCTGCCTCGCCACCGTTGTCGCGGACGGCCCGCTCCTGCCGGGGCTGGAGCCGGAAATGGTGGAGCTGCTGCGCGAAGCGCTCCGGGCGGAAGGGATCACCCTGTGCGAAGGGCATCCGGCGGTGCGGGTGGAGCGCCATCCGGAAGGGCTGGAGCTGCTGCTGGAGGATGGCCGGCGGATCACCGGCACCCATCTGCTGCTGGCCACCCCGTCCCGGCCCCGGCTGGCACCGCTGGACCTCGCCGCCGCCGGCATCGCCACGACCGCGCACGGCATCGCCACCGGCCCTGGCCTGCGCGCCCGGGGCAACCGCAGGGTCTGGGCGGCCGGCAGCATCGCCGATGTCGCGGATTCCGGCGCGCATCCCGACAGGGCTGAGGAACACGCGGCGCTGCTGCTGCGCTCCCTGTTCCTCCGCATTCCCGGCCACCCCTCCACGCCACTGCCCGCGCGGCTGGTCCGCACCGATCCCGAGCTGCTGCAGGTCGGCCTGACCGCCGCCGAGGCCGAGGCGGCCGGGCATGTCGTCCGGATGCAGCGGCGCGGCCTCACGGAGAGCGGCCGGCTGGTCGCCGAGGGCCGGACGGGCGGGCTGGTCCGGCTGGTGCTGGACCGGCGGGACAGGCTGCTCGGCGCCGCCGTGCTGGCGCCCGGCATCGCCGCGCCGCGCGAACTCGCCGGGGCACTGGCGCTGCTGCTGGGCCGCCCGCTGCGCGACCTTGCCGCCCTGCCCCTGCCGCAGCCCTCCCTGGGGGCCAGCCTTCGCCTGGCGGCGCTGGACAGGCTTGCGCCGGCTCTGGACCGGCCCATGCTGCGGAAACTCGTATTCCTGCTCGGGCGTCTGCCCTGACGGTGCCGCCGCGCGGCCCGGCGCCCCGGCGGGATGGAACAAGGAGAGACTCCATGGAACGCAGCCTGGAGGGCCGCACGGCCCTGGTCACCGGCTCCACCAGCGGGATCGGGCGCGGCATCGCCCTCGCCTTCGCCCAGGCCGGGGCGAAGATCCTGTTGCACGGGCTGGGCGCGCCCGGCCAGGTGGACAAGGTCCGCGCCGAGCTGGCCGAGGTCACCGGCGGCGAGGTCGCCTATTCCGCCGCCGACCTGTCGGATGCGCGGGAGGTCCGCAAGATGTGCGCCCAGGCCGAGGAGGTGCTCGGCCATGTGGACATCCTGGTGAACAACGCGGGCATCCAGTTCACCAGCCCGGTGGAACAGTTCCCCGAGGAGAAGTGGGACCAGATCATCGCGATCAACCTCTCCTCCGCCTTTCACGCCACCGCCGCCCTGCTGCCGGGCATGAGGAAGGCGGGCTGGGGCCGCATCATCAACATCGCCTCCGCCCATGGGCTGGTCGGCTCGCCGAACAAGGTCGCCTATGTCGCCGCCAAGCACGGCATCGTCGGCATGACCAAGGTGGTGGCGCTGGAAACGGCGCGCGGCACCGGCGTCACCTGCAACGCCATCTGCCCCGGCTTCGTCCGCACCCCGCTGGCCGAGGCCCAGGTCGACCCGATCGCGAAGCGCGAGGGCGTGTCCGCCGAGGCGGCGCTGACCGAGCACCTGCTGCGCCCCATGGCGTCGCGTCGCTGGGTCGAGGTCGAGGAGGTGGCGCAAATGGCCCTCTATGTCTGCGGCCCACATACCGATTCCCTGACCGGCGAGATCCTCGGCCTGGACGGCGGCTGGACCGCCGCCTGATGGAAGGCAGCATTCCCCCCGCCCTGCCGCCGGCCGGGCCTGGGCAGGAAGGGCGGGAGGGAACCGGGGCGAGGCGCGCGGTGAACCTCGCCCTTCAGGGTGGCGGCACGCATGGCGCCTTCACCTGGGGCGTGCTGGACCGGCTGCTGGAGGAGGAGTGGCTGGAGATCGCGGCCATTTCCGGCAGCAGCGCCGGGGCGATCAACGGCGCGCTGGTCACCCAGGGCCTGGCGGAAGGCGGACCCGTGCGGGCCAAGGCCCTGCTGGACCGCTTCTGGTGGGGGCTGGCGCAGCGGCTCTCCTTCAGCCCGCTGCGCAACACGCCGCTGGAGAAGGCCTTCTGGGGCTACGACCTCAGCTACAGCCTCGCCTGGCAGACCTTCGACACGCTGACCCGCGTCCTCTCGCCCTACCAGATGAACCCCACGCCACTCGACCTGAACCCGCTGCGCGACGCGCTGGCCGAGGTGCTGGACCCGATCCGCCTGCGCCGCGACCCGGCCGGGCCGAAGCTCTTCGTGTCCGCCACCAATGTCCGCACCGGCAAGGCGCGGGTCTTCGAGCGGCCGGAGATCAGCGTGGAGGCCCTGCTCGCCTCCGCCTGTCTGCCGCAGATCTTCAAGGCGGTGGAGATCGACGGCGAGGCCTTCTGGGATGGCGGCTTCCTGGGCAACCCGCCGCTCTGGCCGCTCTACGGACGCGGCTCGCCGCCCGACATCGTGCTGGTGCAGATCAACCCGCTGACCCGGCCGGACATTCCCTACACTGCCTCCGACATCATGACCCGGATGCAGGAGATCGGCTTCAACGCCTCGCTGATGTACGAGATGCGGGCCATCGCCTTCGTGCAGCGGCTGATCGGGAGCGGCACGCTGAACGACCCGCGCTATGGTCCGCTCTACATCCACATGATCGAGGACGAGGACCTGCTGCGGAACTTCGGCGTCTCCAGCAAGTACAATGGGGAGGGCGAGTTCCTGGCGGCGCTCAAGCGCCATGGGCGGGAAGCGGCGGAACGCTGGCTGCGCGACGGGACCGGCGCGCTGGGCCAGGCCAACGGGGTGGACCTGCGGGCGCGGTTCCTGTGACGCGGCACCGCGTCAGCCCCCTTCCCGCCGTCCCGGACTTCCTGGACACGGTGGCGGAGCGGATCTGGCGGGCCTGGTGGCAGGCGGAGGAGCCGGACCCCGAACCGATCGCGGCGCGGCTGCGGCCTGGCCTGCGCGGGGATGCCCTGCCCCAGGCCCTGGTGTCCCATCGGGGCGAAACCTATCTCGGCAATGTCCTGCTGATCGAGAGCGACCTCGACGAACGCCCGGCACTGACGCCCTGGCTGGCTGCGCTGTGGGTGGAGCCGGAGCAGCGTGGGCGGGGCCTCGCCACGCAACTGCAGGAGGAAGGCGCGTGCCTCGCCGCGAGCCGTGGCTTCGCGGAAGCGCATCTCTGCGCCCGGCCGGCCCTGCGCGGCTTCTATGCCGGGCGCGGCTGGCACCTGGCGGAAACATCGGTGGGCGCGGAGGAGCTGGATGTCTTCCGGCGCCGCCTGCCGGGCGGGGCGTAGCGCCCCGGCCTAGCGCAGCCACAGGAGGCGGGCCGGCCGTCCCCGGGCCAGGAGGACCACCGCGTTCTGCCGGAAGCGGCGCCCCAGCACGGCCAGCCGGCGCGGGTCGGCCAGGAGCAGGCGCTGCTCCTCCCGCCAGCGCCCCTCGCCGCTGCGCGCGGGCAGGCTGGGCAGGTGCCGGATGAGCCGTTCCAGGCACTCCTGCCTCCGGCGGTTCCGGCCTTCCGGCAGGCGTCGGCCCAGCGGGTTCCAGGCCGTGACCAGCCCGCCCGCCAGGGCACAGGGATGCCCGCCGAGGCGGACGAGCAGCGCGTCCAGCCGGGGGCTGCGCCGGCCGATGCGGACCGGAACGCCGCCGGCCTCGTAGCGGGCGCGGCGATAGGCGGCGCGCAGCCGCGCCGGCACCGCCCCGCCGTTCACGACAGGTGCAGCAGCACGCCCTTGAGATAGGCGCTTTCCGGCAGGGCCGGATGCACCGGATGGTCCGGCCCGGCCCCGAAGATGCCGAGGATCCGCCCCTCCCTCCGGGCGCGCCCCAGCCCCTCCACCACCGCGTCGGTGAACTCGCCCGTGCCGACATGGTGGGAGCAGGAGGCGATGAAGAGGAAGCCCCCGGGCGCCACCAGCCGGGCGGAAAGCCGCGCCAGCCGGGCATAGGCCCGCAGCGCCGGCCCATGGTCCTTGCGCGTCTTGGCGAAGGCCGGGGGGTCGGACACCACGATGCCGAACTGCCGACCCTCCGCCGCCAGCGCCTCCAGGCTTTCCATCTCCTCGCCCCGGCGATAGGCGACGCGGTCGGCGAGGCCGTTGCGCTCCTCCGTCTCGCGCGCCGTGGCCAGGGCGTGCTCGGAACGGTCGAGCAGCGTCACCTCGCTCGCCCCGGCCTTCGCCGCCTGCAGCCCGAAGCCGCCGGTATCGCAGAAGGCGTCCAGCACCGTCTGCCCGCGCGCCAGCGCCGCCACCCGGGCGCGGTTGTCCCGCTGGTCGTAGAACCAGCCGGTCTTCCTGTCTCTTGATCACA
>NZ_BDLP01000335.1:0-4747 GCF_001950415.1 Roseomonas sp. TAS13 | reverse complement strand
GGAGCTGTGCGTAGATGTGATCAAGAGACAGGCCAGCACGCCGCCATGGCCCACCGAGCGGCCCGCCAGCAGCGTGTCGCCCCGCCCCGGCGGCGTGCCGGGAAGCTCGAAGCCCCGGTCGAGCAGCGCCATCACATGGCGGTCACGCTCCCGCCCCGTGGCGCCGCCGAAGACCACGGCGATCAGCCGCCGCCCGTCGCGCCGGGCGCTGGTGACGATGTTGAAGCCGCTGGCGTTGATGAAGCCCGTCTTCAGCCCATCCGCGCCGTCGTAGTTCTCGTTGACGTAGTTGTGGCTGGCGATGGTCTGGCCGCGCCAGCGGAACTCCGGCGTGCTGAAATAGGCGTAGCGGTTCGGGAAGTCCCGGATCAGCCGCTGCGCCAGGATGGCCATGTCGCGGGCGGTGGTCACCTGGCGCGGGTCCGGGAGGCCGGAGGCGTTGCGGAAGACCGTGCTGGTCATTCCCATCTGGCGGGCCCGCAGCGTCATCAGCCGGGCGAAGCGCGCCTCGCTGCCCTCGCCCAGGAACTCGCCCACGGCGGAGGCCGCGTCGTTGGCGGACTTGGTCACCAGGGCCAGGATCGCGTCGCGGACCGTGATGGTGGAACCGGGCTTCAGCCAGAGCTTGGAGGGCGGCCGCGAGGCCGCGTGCCGCGATACGGGAATGCGGGTGGAAGGCGAGACGTCGCCCGATTCCAGCACCGTGAAGAGCATGTAGAGCGTCATCATCTTGGTGAGCGAGGCCGGGTAGCGCGGCTCGTCGGCGCTGGAGGCGGTAAGGACCTGCCCCGTGCCCGCATCCACCACGATCGAGGCATAGCGCTCGCTGCCGATCTGCGCCCGCGCCTGCCCCGGCGGAAGCCAAAGGGTGACGACGGCCGCCAGCGCCAGCAGGCGCAGGCCGCGTCGCAAGACGGCGCCGGTCTCGGTCATGCGGTGTACTTCCCCCTCCGGACGGCGCTCCCCCACGAAGCGTCGCCCGCTCCGCCAAGGTCTGGGCGCCAGCGCGGCGGGCTGGCAACCGCGAATAACCGCCGCTTCATCCGGAAGCGGGTTTTTCCCGCCCCGCCGCGACCCGTAAGCCACAGTCGCGCAAGGAATTTTTACCGGATCGCAAAACCCTGAAACACGGCGAAACATGACGCAGGGGACAGTTACAAGCCCTCCCGCCCGAGTCTCTTTGCGCCGGATCAGGCCATCAGTCCGGTTTCCTCGCGCCGCCGGCGCTCGACCTCCTCGCCATAGCGGCGCAGCAGGTGGCTGGCGGTGAGCAGGCCCAGCACCTTGCGGCTCCCCACCCCATCCACCACCGCCAGCGCCTCGGTCTCCACCGTGTCGAAGACGGCCATGGCCTCCTTGGCATTCATGGCCGGCAGCAGCGCCCGGTCGCGGAACTGCAGCAGCGGCTCCACCGTCTCCACCTCCGGCGCGGCGGCATAGGCCTCGGGCACCGAGATGAGCCCGGCATACTGGTCCTTCTCATCCACCGCGACGACGCGCGCCGTGGAGCCCAGCGGGAAGTCGCGCTTGAAGGAAGCAAGCCGGGTGTCGCTGCGCACGGTCCGCAGGTCGCGGCGCATCAGCTTGCCCACGCTCAGTTCGCGCAGCCAGCCGATGTCATGGGCGGAACGGATGGTCTCGCCCCGCAGGTGAAAGCGCCAAGTGGCGAAGGAATAGCCGAAGAGCCGCCGCGTCACGAGGCCGGCCACGGTCACCGCCGCCAGCACGCTGCCGGCCACCACGAAGTTGCCGGTGGTCTCCAGCGCCAGGAAGGTCATGGCCAGCGGTGCCCCCACCACCGCCGAGCCGAAGGCGCTCATCCCCACCAGCGACAGCAGCAGCGGGTCCATGCCCGGCAGCACGAGGTCCACCCCGGCGGCGAAGACCTTGCCGACCAGCGCCCCCAGCAGCAGCGAGGCGAAGAACAGGCCGCCGCGGAAGCCCGCGCCGAGCGAGATCACCACCGCCAGGCTCTTCAGCAGCGCCAGCCAGATGATGTCGAAGCCGGTGGATTCGGTGGCGAAGGTGAGGTGCAGCGCCCCGTGCCCGGCCGAGAGCGCGATGGGCGAGACCAGGGCCAGCAGGCCCACCACCAGCCCGCCCAGGACCGGGCGCAGCGGCGCCCAGCGCAGGAAGCGGCGCATGGTGGCCTCGGTGAAGGTCACGCCGCGCATCAGCGCGATCCCGGCCAGGGCGCAGGCGAGGCCGAGCAGCAGGGACAGCACGTAGCCCTCCAGCCCGGGCGGCGCGACCCCGCCCGGCACCACCACATAGGTCCCTCCGCTCAGCGCCCGGGCCACCAGCGTGGCGGTGACGGCACTGGCCACCACCGGGGCGAGGCTGGCGATGGCATAGGTGCCGATCACCAGCTCGAAGGCATAGAAGGCCCCCGTGAGCGGCGCGTCGAAGGCGGCGGCGATGGCCCCCGCCGCGCCGCAGCCCACCAGCAGCCGCAGGTCGCCGCGCCGCAGGCCGAGGCGCTGCCCGAGCCAGGAGGACACGCCGCTGGCCGCCTGGGTATAGCCCGCCTCCAGCCCCACCGAGGCGCCGAAGCCGTTGGAGACGATGTTCTGCACCGCCACCACCAGCCCGTCGCGGAAGGAGAGCTTGCCGCCATAGAGGGCATTGGCCTCGATCGGGTCCACCGGCTGGCGGGGCCACCAGCGCGACAGGGCGAGGTTGAAGGCCCCGAGCAGGATGCCGCCCAGCAGCGGCATGGTCAGCAGCACCAGCGGCGTCGCGCCCCGCAGGACGCTCAGCCCATGCGCGCTTTCCGGGCCGAAGAGCTGCACGTGCAGCCCGCGCGCGAGTCCGCCCATCACCACGGCGACGAGGCCGCTCAGCACCCCGGTCAGCACTGCCAGGCCGACCAGGCCGAACTCGCTGGCCCGCAGCCAGGCGCGGAAGGAAGCCACGTCGCGGATGGGGCGCACATGCAGTCGGAGAGCGATCATGATCCGGCCCGGGGCCCCTGGCAGAAGACGGCGCCGCGACATACGCCACGGGGCATGGATGACGAAGGCGAATCCTGGCCGCCTGCGCGGCGGACCGCCAGGGCCGGAAGCCGCGGCGAAGGCGGAACAGCAGAGAAAACCGGCCGAAAAAGGGCACCGCGCCAAAGGGCGGCGCCCAGGGGTGGCACGATGGGTGGCACGATGGGTGGCACGATGGGTGGCACGATGGGTGGCACGATGGGCGGCGCGGGGGCGCCCCGTGGGGCATCCGCCGGCGCGCGGAACGCGGTTTGCGCCGGCGCCGGGGCTGGCTACCCTGCGCGCCTCAGCCCAAGAAGTGCCGATGCCCAGAAACCCGCTGATCCTTGCCGCCCTGCTCCCGCTGATCTTTCCCGGCCTGCCGGCTTGGGCCGAGTCGCCAGGATCGCCGGCGGCGGAGAGCGGCATGCGGATGCAGGCGATGATCCGGGCCCCCTTGCCGCTGGCGGCGCGGGACGTGCTTTTCGCCCATGCCCGGCAGGCGGGGGAAAGCCCGGATTTCGATGCGCTGGCCGAGGCGCTAATGCCGCCGCCGGAACTGGCCTCCCCGGTGCCCTCCGCGCGGCGGCAGCGGCACGACGCGGCCTTCGCCGAGCTGCGCCGGAAGCTGCGGGCGGAATATGAGAGCTTCGATCCGGACCGCCCCTACCTGCTGCGGATCCGCACCGCCATCGGCCCCTACGATCCCCGCCAGGGGGGATTGCCGGTGGCGCTGAACGGCACCTTCTGGGTGCGCGACCCGACCTGGCGGTCGCCGGGCTTCGGCCTGCGCTTCGACAATGCCCTGGCGGTCGGCACCCTGCCCGTAGCGAACGAGGCGGCGGCGGAGAAGCTGCTCGAATCGGTGGGGCTGGACCCGCGCACGGAGGATGGCTGGCGCGGCATCCTGGAGGTCAGCCTCGTCCTGGGCGGCGCGCTGCCGCAGCCGGCGGGCATGAAGAGCGTGCCGATCGCGGCGCATCTCCTCACCGCCCGGCTGGTGCGGGAGGACGGGACGCCGATCCATGACTTCGGCCGCCTGCCCGGCCCCCTGCCCTCCGCCCGGCCGGGCGGGCCGGTGCTGCGGAGCGCGCTGCTGGAGGGGCTGCGCCTGGGCATGCCACTGGAGGAGGCGCGGGCCGCGCTGCGGCGGCGTGGCTTCCGGACGGTGGGGGGCGCCTTCTTCGCGGATGGCGCCGTGGCCTCCGCCGCGGGCCGCCCCGGCTGCCATATGGGCTTGGTGGCGGACCGACGCGCCTTTGGCGAGGCGCTGAACCTGAAGGCCGATTTCACCGCCTGCATCGCCCTGCACCGCGCCCCGGACCCCGGGCCGGAAGCCGGGGAGGACGCCGGGATGGGGGCGGAGGCACAGGCCGGGACGCGGGAGCCGCGCCTCGGCGGCATCACCGCGCTGCGCTTCCTGCCCGGCGAATCCGGGACGGCGCTGCGGCGGGCGCTGGAGCGGCGCTTCGGCCCCTCGCTCGCGGATGCCGAGGGCGAGGTTCTCTGGATCGGCCGCGATCCGGAGGCACCGCACGACGCCCCCATGGTGGAGCTGCGGGCGGAGTTCGTGCCCCTGGCGGAAGGGGGACCGCGGCACGGCCCCGGCCTGCTGCTCGGGCTGGAGCTGGAACCCTATCGCGCCGGTTCGGAGGCCTCCTGAACCCCGCCCCATCCTTTCCGGCGGGAACGGCTTTCCCGGCCGGTCCTTTCCGTGCATGTCCGGGCCGGGCTGTCCCTTGATCACATCTACGCACAGCTCCACCGTAAGGCGA
>NZ_BDLP01000334.1:0-4762 GCF_001950415.1 Roseomonas sp. TAS13 | reverse complement strand
AGGCCGGGCCGGCGCGAGGCCGGCCGCGGCGCCGTGCCCACCGGAAGCCGCGCGCCCGCCGGACACCTGCCGGGACGCCTTCTGGGACGCCTTCTGGGACAGGCCCGTGGCTGGGCCGGGGGCTGGGTCCGCTTGCTGCTGCTGCTCTTCCTCGCCCTGCCCCTGGCGACCATCCTGGCCTTCCGCGTGCTGCCCGTGCCCGTGACGCCGCTGATGCTGATCCGCGGCATCCAGGGCTACGAGCTGCACCACGACTGGGTGCCGTATGACGCGATCGCCCCCAGCCTCGCGCAGGCAGTGATCGCCTCGGAGGACAACACCTTCTGCACCCAGGCCCTGGGCTTCGACTTTCCCGCCCTGCGCGGCCAGGTCGAGACCCTGCTGGAAGGCGAGCGGCCGCGCGGCGCCAGCACCATCACCATGCAGACGGCCAAGAACCTGATGCTCTGGCCCGGGCGCGATCCCGTGCGCAAGCTGCTGGAATCCTGGCTGACGCCGCAGATCGCCCTGCTCTGGCCGAGACAGCGGGTGCTGGAGGTCTATCTGAACATCGTCGAGTTCGGGCCGGGCATCTACGGTGCGGAGGCCGCCGCCCGGGCCTTCTTCAACAAGCCCGCCTCGGCGCTGACGCTGCGGGAATCGACCCAGCTCGCCGTGGTGCTGCCCAGCCCGCTGCACTGGGTCGCCAATCGTCCCAGCACCTGGCTGCGCCAGCGCGCCGCCACGATCCGGGCACGGATCGGCGAGCTGGGGCCGCTGCTCGATTGCACCCGCTGAGACAGGCTGGGGCGCCGCCCGGCAATGTTGCCAATCCGTAGCGGGATATCGCAATCTGGGGTTGTGAACCCCGCCCCCACGCCCCCTTCCCCCGCAACGGTTCACCCGCGGCGTCCGACTCCGGAACCGCCGGGGGCGATGTCACACGGGGGAAAGCCGCCATCCTGGCCGGGGCTGCGGCGCCTTCGCGTTCCCGTCCGCCTGCTGCGCTTCATCCTGCACCACCCGCTGGCCGGTCGGCGCCCCGCCGCCGCCCTCCTGCGCCTGCTGCGTTGGCAGATCGGCGGACGGCTCACCGGCATGCCGGCGGTGATGCCCTTTGTCGGGCCGACGCGGCTGCTACTGCAAAGGGGGCATTCCTCCGCCAGCGCCAACCTCTATGCCGGGCTGAGCGATTTCGCGGAGATGGGCTTCCTGCTGCATCTGCTGCGCCCGGGCGACCTCTTCGCCGATATCGGGGCCAATATCGGCGCCTATACCGTCCTGGCCGCCGGCGTGGCGGGGGCGGAGGTGCTGGCCTTCGAGCCCGCGCCCGCCACGTTGCCGCATCTGCGCGACAACCTGCGTCTCAACGACCTGGAGACGCGCGTGACGGTGTTGCCGCTGGCCCTGGGCGAGCGCCCCGGCACGCTGCGGCTCAGCGCCCGGCGCGGCGCCGCTAACCGGGTGCTGCTGGAGCGCGAGGCGGAGGACGCCGTCCACATCTCCGTCTCCACGCTGGACGAGATCCTGCCCCACCGCACGCCGCTTCTGCTGAAGCTGGATGTCGAGGGCTACGAGGCGCGGATCCTGGCCGGGGCCGGGAAGCTCCTGGCCCGTCCGGGGCTGCGGGCAGTGCTGGTCGAGACCATGGCGCACGCGGAACGCTATGGCGACAGCACCCGGCGGATCGACGATCTCCTGCGCGCGCAGGGCTTCGCCCCCTTCGACTACGACCCGCGTCGCCGCGCCCTCACGCTGCGCGATGCGCCGGGCGATCCGAACACGCTTTATCTGCGGCAGGTGAATGCCGTGGCGGCCCGCCTCGCCACCGCGCCCGCCATCACCTTGCTGGGCGAGCGTTTCTGAGGCGGGCGGCGGCCCGGCGACAGGCAGGGGTGGAGCCGGATTCCGCCTCCATCGCGGGGGTGCCGGCAGGCGCCGGTGCGATCCGGGGGGATCAGCGGCGCAACCGGGGCGTCCCATCCTGGGTCAGGGCCGCCGTGCCCCGCTTCCGGGGCGGCAGGCGCCGGCGATCATGGAAATAGTGGCCCAGCGCGGCGACGAGCAGGAGAACGAGCAGCAGAGCGCCCGCATCCGCGGCGTAGGCTCCGTTCCCCACAGTGTCACCATGGGGAAGCCGCTCCGCGACCAGCGTCATGTCCTGTCCCGGCGCAGCGATCACCTTCTCCATACCCACTCTCCCTTGCCCGCCCGGAACAGGCACCCCGACAGAGACCTATGCAGCCCGCACACCCATCCCATCGCCGTTCCGGAGCCAGCTGGAAGAGGTTTCATTCGCGTTCGTTAGTATCATTTTATCTACAAATGTAGGCTTAGCACAGCGTGCTGAGCAAAGGTATCACTTTGTTGGTTCATGTTGCATGAATGGTTGCAGAACGGGCCGAACGAGAAGTGGCTCTCTCTGTGGAGGTGTTACGGGAATTTCCACCACTCCATCGTGAAAAAGGCATTGAAGCAATATTTGCGCACTAGAAGATTTGTATAAATTTAATTTTATTACAATTTTTTAGACATCATGGTGCTGTTTCTGGCCAGAGCCGCCGCCTGGCCTCCGACTCCTCCACAGGGATGAATTCCAGCCCGGCGGGAACTGCTCTAGAACTCCGGCATGACCGTCCTCGCCATCCACGACCTTACCGTGCGCCTCGCGGGCCGGACGCTGCTGGACGGCGCCTCGCTGCAACTCGACCCCGGGCACAAGATCGGCCTCGTCGGCCGCAACGGGGTCGGCAAGTCCACCCTGTTCCGGGTGCTGACCGGGCAATTGCAGCCCGATGGCGGCGAGGTCCGCTTCGCGGCGCGCGCCCGCATGGCCTATCTGGCGCAGGAGGCCCCGGGCGGCACCGATTCGCTGCTGGACACGGTGCTGGAGGCCGATACCGAGCGTGCCACGCTGCTGGCGGAGCTAGAGGCCGGAGTCGAGCCGCTGCGCGAGGCGGAGCTGCACGAGCGCCTGCGCGCCATCGGCGCCGACGCCGCCCCGGCGCGCGCCGCCACGGTGCTGGCCGGGCTGGGCTTCGACGCGGCGGCGCAGGCGCGCCCGGTGGGCGAGTATTCCGGCGGCTGGCGGATGCGCGTGGCGCTGGCCCGGGCGCTGTTCCTGGAACCGGACCTGCTGCTGCTGGACGAGCCGACCAACCACCTGGACCTGGAAGCGACGATCTGGCTGGAGGGCTGGCTTCGCCGCTTCGCCGGCGCCGCGATCATCATCAGCCATGACCGCGACCTGCTGGACCGCTGCGTGGACGGGATCGCGCATCTGGAGGGCGGGAAGATCACCGCCTATCCCGGCGGCTATGGCGAGTTCCTGCGCATCCGCAACGAGCGCCGGGCGCAGCAGATGGCGCAGAACACGAAGATCGCGGCCGAGCGGGCGCATATGCAGGCCTTCGTGGACCGCTTCCGCTACAAGGCCAGCAAGGCGCGGCAGGCGCAGTCGCGGCTGAAGGCGCTGGAGAAGCTGCCGCCGATCGAGGCGGTGACCGAGGACCGCGTCACCCCCTTCGCCTTTCCCGAGCCGGCCGAGGTGGCGCCGCCGATCCTGACCATGATGGGCGCCAGCGTGGGCTATGACGGGCGCCCGATCCTGCGGGGGCTGGACCTGCGGCTGGACAGCGACGACCGCGTGGCGCTGCTGGGCGCCAACGGCAACGGCAAGTCCACCCTGGCCAAGCTGATCGCCGGGCGGATGGAGGCGATGGGCGGCGAGGTCCGCCGCACGCCGCGCCTCAAGGTCGGCTTCTTCGCCCAGCACCAGGCGGAGGAGCTGAACCCGGACGGCACGCCGCTGACACACATGCAGGCGGCGCTGCCCAAGGCGACGGAAACGCAGTGCCGCGGCCAGCTCGCGCGCTTCGGCCTGGACGAGGACCGTGCCACGACCCTGGTGCGCGACTGCTCGGGCGGGGAGAAGGCGCGGCTGCTGCTGGCGCTTTGCACGCGCGATGCGCCGCAACTGCTGATCCTCGACGAGCCGACCAACCACCTGGACATGGATGCGCGCGAGGCGCTGATCCGCGCCCTGGCCGATTACGGCGGCGCGGTGGTGCTGATCACCCACGACCCGCGGCTGGTGGAACTGGTGGCGGACCGGCTCTGGCTGGTGGCGGATGGCGCCGTGTCGTCCTTCGATGGCGACATGGAGGACTACCGCAACTTCCTGCTCGAACGCGCCCGCCCCGTGGCGCGCGACACCGGCCCGGCGAAGCGCGACGACCGCCGCGAGCGCGCCGAGGCCCGCGCCGCCCTGGCGCCGCTGCGCGAACGGGTGAAGCAGATCGAGAAGCTGCTGGAGAAGCTGCGGCTGGAGGACGGGCTGATCGAGCGCAAGCTCGCCGACCCGGAGTTCTATGCCAAGCGCAGGCCGGCCGACATCGCCTGGGCCAATACCCGCCGCGCCGCCATCGCGCGGGAGGTGGAGGCGCTGGAGGAGGAGTGGCTGGCGCTGGGGGAGAAGCTGGAAGCGGCATGAGCGCCATCCGCCCCGCCCATCCCGCCGAGGCACGGCGGATCGCCGAGATCCATGTCGCCGCCTGGCGCGAGACCTATCCCGGCCTGCTGCCCGGGGCGGCGATCGCCGCGCGGACCGTGGAGGACGGCGAGGCGATCTGGCGCGCGGTGCTGGCCGATGCCGCGGCGCGCCCGGTCCTCGTGCTGCAGGAGGCACCCGGCGCCCCGCTCCTCGGCTTCGGCGCCTGCGGCCCGCAGCGGGACGCGGCGCTGAGGGCGGCGGGCTTTCCCGGCGAGATCACCGCCCTGTACC
>NZ_BDLP01000333.1:0-4764 GCF_001950415.1 Roseomonas sp. TAS13 | reverse complement strand
GACAGCCTCCATGCTGAGCTGGATGCCGCTGCTGGCCACGGCCCGGCCCGGGCGGCCCTGACCGAGGCGCAACTGGCCGAGGTGGAGCTGGCGCCGCCGCCGGGCGCGCGCCTGCCGCCCGGTCTGGCGCTGCGGGACGAGGACGGGCGCGATGTCACGCCCGCCGCCCTCCAGCACGGCCTGCCGGCGGTGCTGGTGCTGGCCGACTTCACCTGCGTCACGCTTTGCGGCCCGGCGCTCGGGATCGCCGCCCATGCCCTGGCGGAGACCGGGCTGCGGCCGGGGCGGGACGTCGTGTCGCTCGCCATCGCCCTGGGCTCCCGGGATGGGCCGGCCGAGGCGCGGGCGATGAAGGCGGCGCATCTGGGCGGGCTTCCGCCGGAGCTCCTGGCCGCCACGCATTTCCTGACCGGCCCGGCCGCCCCGCTGGCCGAGGTGCAGTCCGCGCTCGGCTACCGGGCGCAGTTCGACAGGGAGGCCGACCGCTATGCCCATCCCACCGGCATCCTGGTGCTGACCGGCGACGGGCATGTCTCGCGCCTGCTGGACGGGCTGGCGCCCGATCCCGGCGTGCTGCGGCTGGCGCTGGTGGAGGCCTCGCAGGGCCGCATCGGCACGCTGGGGGACCGCATCCGCCTGCTCTGCTACGGGCTCGACCCGGCGCACGGGATCTACAACGGCGTGGTGAAGCGGGCGCTGACGATGGGCACGGTGCTGACCCTGGGCGGGCTGGGGCTGTTCCTGTTCCTCGTCTCGCGCCGGCGGGTGCCGGGCGGGATGCGCCCATGAGCGGGTTCCGCCTCTGGCCCGACGCCGCCTCGGACGTCGCGCAGCGCACCGACCTGATCGTGGTGATCATGCTGGTGCTCTCGGGTGCCATCCTGCTGCTGGTGACCTGCCTGCTGCTCGGCTTCGCCATCCGCTACCGCCGCGGCTCGAAGGCGCCGCGCGGGCCGCTGCCGGAGATCCTGCAACGGGAGGTGGAGGTCGGCTGGACCGTGGCCACGGCGCTGCTGGCGCTCGTGCTCTTCGCCTGGGGCGGCGCCACCATGCTGTCCTTCGGCGGCGCGGAGCAGGGGGACGCGGTGGAGATCCATGTCCAGGCCAAGCAGTGGATGTGGAAGACGCGGCACGCCAACGGGGCGCAGGAGATCGACGCCCTGCACGTGCCGCTGGGCCAGCGGGTGCGGCTGATCATGACCTCGCAGGACGTGATCCATTCCTTCTTCGTCCCGGCCTTCCGGGTGAAGCAGGACGTCCTGCCCGGCCGCCTGACCGAGCTGCGCTTCACCCCCACCAAGCCCGGCACCTACGAGCTCTTCTGCGCCGAGTACTGCGGCACGCTGCACGCCCGCATGGGCGGCACGGTCACGGTGCTGGAGCCGGACGACTACGCGCGGTGGCTGGCGGCGCAGCCGGAGGCCGACGACCTGGCCGGGGAGGGCAGGGTGCTCTTCACCGCGCTCGGCTGCTCCGGCTGCCATGCCGGCAGCGCCACCGTCCACGCGCCGCGGCTGGAGGGGCTCTACGGCCGACAGGTGCCGCTCTCGGACGGGCATTTCGTCACCGCCGACGAGGCCTATCTGCGCGATTCCATCCTGCAGCCGGCGAAGCAGGTCGTGGCCGGCTTCGCGCCGCTGATGCCCTCCTTCGCCGGGCTGGTGGGAGAGGACGAGCTGCAGCGCCTCGTCGCCTATATCCGCTCCCTGCGGGAGGAGAAGTCACCGTGAGCGACATCGCCGCCGACGCCGCCATGGCGCCCCGTGCCCGCCCGGCGGAAGAGGAAAGCTACCTGACGGCGGAACGGGGCATCGCCTCCTGGCTGCTGACCACCGATCACAAGCGCATCGCCCTGCTCTACGCGGCGGCGCTGACCGCCTTCTTCTTCATTGGCGGGGCGGGGGCGGTGGCGATCCGGATGGAGCTCTTCACGCCGCAGCAGGACCTGATGTCGGCGGACACCTACAACCGGATGTTCACCCTGCACGGCACGGTGATGGTCTGGTTCTTTCTGGTGCCCTCCATCCCCAACACGCTGGGCAACTTCCTGCTGCCGCTGATGATCGGGGCGAAGGACCTCGCCTTTCCGCGGCTGAACCTGTCCTCCTGGTATCTCTTCGTCGGCGCCGGCGCCTTCCTGGTCTATGCGCTGATCGCCGGCGGGGTGGACACGGGCTGGACCTTCTACACGCCCTATTCCACGATGTTCTCCAACTCCTACGTGCTCGCCGCCGTCTTCGCGGTGATCGCCGTGGGCTTCTCCTCCATCATGACGGGGCTGAACTTCATCGCCACGGTGCACATGCTGCGCGCGCCGGGGATGCACTGGTTCCGCCTGCCGCTGCTGGTCTGGGCGATCTACGGCACCAGCCTGGTGATGGTGCTGGCGACCCCGGTGCTGACCGCCGTGCTGCTGCTGATCTTCGCCGAGCGCGCCTTCGGCCTGCCCGTCTTCGACCCGGCGCGGGGCGGCGACCCGCTGCTGTTCCAGCACCTCTTCTGGTTCTACAGCCACCCGGCCGTGTACATCATGATCCTGCCTTCCTTCGGCGTGATCAGCGAGATCGTCACCTGCTTCGCCCGGCGGCAGATCTTCGGCTACAGCTTCATGGTCTATGCGATCCTCTGGATCTCGGTGATCGGCTTCCTGGTCTGGGGCCACCACATGTTCGTCTCGGGGCAGTCGCTCTACGCCTCGCTGGTCTTCTCCTTCCTCTCCTTCGTCATCGCCGTGCCCTCGGCCATCAAGGTCTTCAACTGGACCTTCACCCTCTACCGGGGCGAGATCGTCTTCGAGTCGCCGATGCTCTACGCCATCGGCTTCATCGGCCTCTTCACCATCGGCGGGCTGACCGGGTTGTTCCTGGCCTCCATCCCGATCGACGTGCACGTGACCGACACCTATTTCGTCGTGGCGCATTTCCATTTCATCATGGTGGGCGGCGCGGTCACGGCCTTCTATGGCGGGCTGCATTTCTGGTGGCCGAAGATCACCGGGCGCCTCTACCCGGATGGCTGGGCGCGTTTCGCCGCCATCCTGATGTTCTTCGGCTTCGGCTTCACCTTCTTCCCGCAGTTCATCATGGGCTATCTCGGCATGCCCCGGCGCTACGGCGCCTATCCGCCGGAGTTCCAGGTCTATCACGTCATGTCCTCCTGCGGCGCGGTGCTGCTGGCGGGAGCCTATCTGCTGCCGATGGGCTATCTTGCCTGGTCGCTGTTCCGCGGGCAGCGCGCGGGGAACGATCCCTGGAACGCCACGGGGCTGGAATGGCAGACCACCTCGCCACCGCCGCGCGACAATTTCCGCGTCCCTCCGGTCGTGAAGACCGGCCCCTACGTCTACCATGACGAGGATTTCGGGCCGGACCGCCGCACCGAGGAGCCGCACCGGAACCAGGACGAGCCCCGGTGAGCGCGGCGGACCTCCCCGCGGCGCCCGCGCCCGATCCGATCCGCGAACCCTGGGAGAGCCTGCACCGGCAGCGCCTGGGCTCCAGCCTCGGCATCTGGATCTTCCTGGGCAGCGAGGCGATGCTCTTCGGCGGGCTGATCATGGCCGTGGTGGCGAACCGGGCGCTGCATCCGCAGGCCTTCGCCGCCGCCGGGCACGAGACGGACGTGGTGCTGGGCACGCTCAACACCGCGATCCTGCTGACCAGCAGCCTGACCATGGCGATCGCCTCCGAGGCCGCCCAGGCGGAACTGCGCCGCACGGCCCTGCGCGGCTTCGCCCTGACGCTGCTGCTGGGCCTGGCCTTCCTGGCGGTGAAGGGCTTCGAGTACCACAAGGACATCACGGAGCGTCTCGTGCCCGGGCCGGGCTTTCCGCTGCCCGACCCGGCCTCGCAGATCTTCTTCGGCTTCTACTGGGGCATGACCGCGCTGCACGCGCTGCACATGACGGCGGGGCTGGGCGTGGTCGGCTGGCTGGGCTGGCAGGCCTGGACGCGCCGCCGCGCGCTGCGCAGCCCGGCCTATGAGGTGGTGGCGCTCTACTGGCACCTGGTCGATATCGTCTGGGTCTTCCTCTACCCGCTCTTCTATCTCGGGGGACGCTCGTGACCGCGCCGCACAGCCTGGCCGAGGCCGGTCCGCGCAGCACGCGCGACATCCTGCGCGCGACCCTGCCGCTGTGGCTGGCGCTGATGCTGCTGCTCGCCGCGACGCTCGGCCTCGCCTATGTGCCGCTCGGTCGCTGGAGTGCGGCGGTGGCCTTCGGCATCTCCGGCGTGAAGACGGTGTTGATCGGCGTCTTCTTCATGAAGCTGCGCGACGCGATACCGCTGGTGCGGATCGCCGCCTGCGCCGCGATGCTGTGGCTCGCCTTCCTCTTCCTGCTCACCTTCGCCGACCTGCTGACGCGCGCACCCCTGACGCAGCCGGGGACGATCGTGCCGTCGATGGGCTGATCCGACCCGCCGCTTTTCCCCTGTTCTTGCGTTGCGCTTCGTGGCTGGCCGCCGGGGGAGAGGCGCTGCCTCTCACCCCGGACCCCCTCTCCGCCGGGGACCGGAGCCGGTCCCCGGACCCCGGGCTTTCGTTGGTGCCTGTGGTAGCCGTCAGACTGTGGGTTGATCCCCGGGAACAAGTGGAGACGCGGGGCACCTGAAGAGAAAGACATGCTGTCCGCACCTGTGGCACCGGCAGTCCGCCGGAGAGCGATGCTCTCCGGCGCGATCCGGCGTCAGCGAGAACCAGCTCGTCGGGTCCAGGGCCCGCCTGTCTCTTGATCACATCTACGCACAGCTCCACCGTAAGGCG
>NZ_BDLP01000332.1:0-4774 GCF_001950415.1 Roseomonas sp. TAS13 | reverse complement strand
CTTGTGATCAAGAGACAGCCGCGTGGCCCTCGTGCTCGGCGCCGAGGACAGCGGCCTGCGCCGCCTGCAGCGCGAGAACTGCGACGAGCTGGTGCGCCTGCCGATCTCCCCGGCCATGGAAAGCCTGAACGTGTCCGCCGCCGCCACGGTCGCCCTCTATGAGATCGCGCGGGCGAAGCCGCCGGTCACGGAGCCTTAACCGGCCCGGCGGCAGAATGCCGGCGCGGCCGTATCAAGAGGACACGCCGGCACTTCAAACGAAAGGGGGGCAAACCCCGTGGAACATCGCATTCCGGGCATGCCGGGCCTGAACGACGAACTGCACCTCGCCCTGTCGCGCGAGGCCCTGCGGCAGGCCTCCGAAACCCTGGCGCGGCAGGCCGAGCTGCTGGCCGACGAGATGGAGCTGGGCAATCTCCTCGATCGCGGCGGACCGGCGGCGCTGCGGCTCTTCGCCGCCGCGATCCGCTCCACCCGCCTGCCCGTCTCGCCCCTGGTCGGCCATGCCTGACCGCGCGCCCACCCGGCTTGAGACGGATCGCGCCACAGTCTAGTGTCCCGCCCGCCCGACCGAGCGCCTCCGCGTGGCGGGTGGATGGGGACCATCAATAAAGTCCCGGGCCTTTGCGCCGGATCGCCGGGTTAGCACAGTGGTAGTGCAGCTGATTTGTAATCAGAAGGTCGGGGGTTCAAATCCCTCACCCGGCACCACGCCCCATCCCCCCCGCACACGCCGGCCGGGTCACCCGCTCAGGGATCGTCCCCGAACAGGAAGGACACTGCCGCCAGCACGAAGATCAGCACCATCAGGCTCCCGGCCGGCAGTTCCACGGGCGGGCTGTTCGTTGACACCCCGCCACGCGCCACAGCAGTCCAGGGAAACGCGTTCCGGACACGCGCACATCGCCATGTCAGAACGAAAACCGGCTCGGAACTCTGCCACGCACCGTCACATGACCGGCCTCGGGCGCGATCGCCTTCCGGCGCCCGGCCACGTCTCCGGACGCCCGGCACGGAGACACCGGCACCCGGTCCGGCCATCGCCTCACCCTGTGCGGCCGGCCTTGCCCTGGGCAGGCATTGCCACCGCCACGCCAGCGCCCTGGCGCTCCCCGGTGGCGGTCCCCGTCCCCTCGCCTCCATCCAGGCTGGAGCCGGGCAGCCATCGCTCGCGATAGGAATCCCACTCGGCCTTGCTGTCGCAGATCAGGCGCAGCAAGTCCTGCGGCACCGACTTCGCGATGCCATCGCCGAAAACCCCGTCGCCGAACTGCTTCCGAAGGCTCTGCCGCAACCACAGGTCGAAGGGGTCCGTGGGCCTCGGAGGCGGGGGCGGGCGGGAGAACTCTGCCGTCATACCAGACCTCGCCATGGAAGGAGATGCGGGTTGAACGCCCGGCAACGCTCCGGGCTTCCCGCGATGCGGCGGGAACGGCTTCGTCCTCCTCCTCGTGTCGGGCTTCGTCCTTTGCGCTCCGCGCAGCCTTCCCGCCCCGGCCCGCCCGCGGGCCGGGGGAAACCGGGCGGCATGGAACCCTCCCCCCGGCTGCGGTGTTGTGCCGGAGACAACGCCGACGCGGCGCATGCACCACACCGGACAAAGGGATATCCAGACCATGGACCAGCAGGCCACCCAGCCCATGCCCTATGGTAACCAGCCCTATGACAGCCAGCTCCCCGCCCGCAGCGGGGACGACGACGCAACGCTTAGTCTGGGCCAGCGCAGCCTCTACGTCCTAGCCGGCCTCGCCCTGGCCGCCGCCGGCGCCAAGCCCCGCCCCAATCCGCTGCTGAACATCCTGGCCCTGGGCGCCGGCTCCTACCTCGCCTGGCGCGGTGCTGAAGGCACCTGCCCCATCAAGGCCGCCTACGTCCGGCATTTCGGCTGATCCACGGCGCCAGGGGCGGAACCGGCCAGCAGCGCCCCCGCTTCCCCTCGCGGAACGACAGGGGCAGCTTGGCGGAGGGGTCGCCGTCCCGGCGCCCTCACCACCACGGAATCGCTGCACAGGGAGGCAGCCGCCCGTGCCGGGATTGTCCGTGGCAGAACAGGCTGGAGCCATGACCGAAGACACCGTCGCCAAGACCGAAACCCTGGTCCGCCACCTGCGGGAACAGGAGCACCATGTCGAGGCTGACCGCCTCCAGGCTGCGGTGAAAGAGAAACAGGGCGGCAATGCCTTCCTGGAAGGTTTGCGCGACGTCTGCCAGACCGTCCTCACCGCGCTGGAGGCCATTGACCCCAAGACCGAGCTTCTGGCCGAGGAGTTGCGGCTGGAGATCGACCGGCGCCTTGGCCACAACCCCGCCCCGCCCCCGACGGAGAAGGCCTGACCGCTGCCCCCGCGAACGGGACAGGCCAGCGGATGAACATCCTTCCATAAATGCCGGGCCAGGCGGGCTGCCCAAGGCCATGCCGCACGCCCGGCCCGTCAAGGCTCGCCTCACGCCAATCCGCGGAAAACCCTGACTTTCCAGCGCAAGTCGCGACCTTCCGGCCTCCGGTTGCTCTTCGTTACTCTTCTTGAGGCACGATCCGGCTGCGACCACGAGCAGCATCCATTCCATGGAAATGCTTCCGCTCGCAGCGGCGATCCGCTTCGGCCTCGGGCCGCGACCGGACCAGCCCCTTCCCGTCGATGCCCTCGCCTGGCTCGACAGCCAGCTCGACGGTCCGGACACGCCACCCCCGCCACCGCCGGGCCAGGACCGCTACCGCACCGTGGCCGACGGCTTCCAGATCTGGCGCGACCTCGACGCCATGGGCCAACCCGCCCCGGGCCAGAAGAACCCCATCGAGGAGAACTTCGTCGCCGAGGCCACCACCCAACTCGCCTGGCGCATCGACACGCCACAGCCCTATCGTGAGCGCCTCGCCGATTTCTGGGCCAACCACTTCACCGTCAGCAAGCGTGCCGGCTACCCGGTTTCCACCACCATCGGCCCCTATCTGCGCGAGGCCATCCGCCCGCACGTCACCGGCCGCTTCACAGACATGCTGCTGGCCGTCTTCCGGCACCCGGCCATGCTCTACTACCTGGACCAGACCGCCTCGGTCGGCCCCAGCAGCCCCTATGGCAAACGCAGCGGGCGCGGACTGAACGAGAACCTCGCTCGCGAGATCATGGAGCTCCACACGGTCTCCCCCGCCAGCGGCTATACCCAGGCGGATGTGACGGAGTTCGCCCGCCTCCTCACCGGCTGGGGCGTGGAGCGCAACAAGGACCCCTTCGGCACCCTCTTCCGCCCCTCGAACCACGAGCCGGGCCCCAAGACCGTGATGGGCGAACGCTTCGAGGAAGGCCCGGATTCCGCCGAGCAGGCGCTGCGCTTCCTCGCCTCCCACCCCGCCACCCGCCGCCATGTCGCCCTCAAGCTCGCCCGCCATTTCGTGGCCGACGACCCGCCGCCCGAGGTGGTGGCCCGCATCGCCGGCCGCTGGCGCGACACGGATGGCGATCTCGGCGCCGTCGCCCGCCTGCTGCCGCGCCTGCCGGAAGCCTGGTCGCAGCCCTTCGGCAAGCTCCGCGCGCCGCAGGACTTCATCGCTGCCGCCTTCCGCGCCTGCGGCGCCCGGGGGCAGGACGTCGCCCGCATCGCCTATGGCGCGGGCTACACCCTGAACCAGCCGATCTGGACCGCGCTGCAGCCCAATGGATGGCCCGACCGCGCCCCCGACTGGCTCGGCCCCGAACCGGTGATGCAGCGCCTCGACTGGTGCTTCGAGACCGCCGGCCGCTTCAGCCGCCTCGAACCGATGGCCGTGCTCGACACCGCCCTCGGTCCCCTGGCCAGCGACGAGACCCGCCAAGCCGTCGCCCGCGCGGGCTCCCCGCGTGAGGCCATCGCCCTTCTCCTCGCCAGCGCGGAGTTCCAGCGCCGATGAGCTGCCACATCCCCGACACCGTCCATGGCGGGGGGCACCTCCCCCGCCTCGGCCGCCGCGGCCTGCTGCTGGGCCTCACCGCCCTGGCGGTCACCGCCAATGCCCGCCTCGCCTTCGCCGACACGCCATCCCCGGTGCAGGCGCCGGGCGCGCCACGCCCGCCGCAGCGCCTCGTCGTGGTGATCCTGCGCGGCGCCATGGACGGCATGGCCGCCCTGGCCCCCTATGGCGACGCGAACTACCGCGAGTTGCGCGGCTCCATCGCCCTGCCGGAGCCCGGCCAGGAGGGTGGGCTGCTCGACTGCGGCGGCTTCTTCGGCCTGAACCCGCGCCTCGTCAGCCTGCACGGCTTCTTCACCCAGGGCGAGCTCCTCCCCATCCACGCCGTTGCCGGCCCCTACCGCAATCGCAGCCATTTCGAGGCGCAGGACATGATGGAGAGCGGCGCCCCACAGCGCCTGACCTCCGGCTGGCTGAACCGCGCCCTGTCCGGCATGCCCGAGCCCGGCCCCAGCGCGCCGGAACAGGGGATCGCCATCGGCCTCGACCTGCCATTGCTGATGCGCGGGCCGCAGCATGTCGGCATGTGGGCGCCGCCCCGCCCGGTGCGGCCGCCACCGGACCTCTACGCCCGCATGGCGGAACTCCTGCACGTCGATCCGGAACTCGGCCCCGCCGTGGCGGACGGGCTCCGCGGCCGTGGCTATGCCACCGGCGTCCTCGGCGGCGACGGCATGGGCGAACAATGGCGGCAGCGGCTTCACCCGCCTCGCCGCCACCGCCGGCCGCCTGTTGGCGCGCGACGACGGCCCCCGCGTCGCCGCCATGGAAATCGGCGGTTGGGACACGCATGCCGACCAGACCCGCCGCCTGACCCCCGTGCTGGGC
>NZ_BDLP01000331.1:0-4782 GCF_001950415.1 Roseomonas sp. TAS13 | reverse complement strand
GCGGGACGGGAGGGGGCGCGGCGGGGCGGCCAACGGCATAGCCGCCCGCCGGCCGCCGCCGGGCGGGGCCGGCGGCGGGGGGACGGGTGGCGCCGGCAATCAGCCCCCGGCCTGGATCAGCGTCTGGCCGGTCATCGCCTCCGGCTGCTTCAGCCCGAGGAGCTGCAGCAGGGTCGGCGCCAGGTCTGCCAGCCGACCCTGGCGCAGCGTGCAGCCCTGGGGGCCGCCGAGCAGGATGACCGGAACCGGGTTGGTGGTATGGGCGGTGTGCGGGCCGCCCGTCGCCGGGTCGCGCATCAGCTCGGCATTGCCGTGGTCGGCGGTGACGAGCAGGGCGCCGCCCATGTCGCGGATGGCGGAGACGATGCGGGCGAGGCCGGCATCGGCGGCCTCGCAGGCCCTGATGGCGGCGGCGAGGCTGCCGGTATGGCCCACCATGTCGGCATTGGCGAAGTTCAGCAGGATCATGTCGTACTGGCCGGAGCGGATCGCGGCCTCGGCCTTCTCGGCCAGCTCCGGCTCCGACATCTCCGGCTGGAGGTCGTAGGTGGCGACCTTGGGGGAGGGGACCATGACGCGGTCCTCGCCGGGGAAAGGCTCCTCCTCGCCGCCGTTCATGAAATAGGTGACGTGCGGGTACTTCTCGGTCTCGGCCATGCGGAGCTGCTTCATGCCGGCGGCGGAGACCACGGCGCCCAGGATGTCCTTCATCGACTGGGGCGGGAAAAGGGTGGCGAGGAAGCGGTCGAGGTCGGTGGAGTACTGCGTCATTCCGGCGGCGCCGGCCAGCTTCGGCAGGCGGGGGCGGGAGAAGCCGGAGAATTCCGGGTCGAGGATAGCGTCCAGGATCTCGCGCACCCGGTCGGCGCGGAAGTTGAAACAGAGGAGGCCGTCGCCGTCCTTCATCCCGGCATAGTCGCCGATCGCGGTGGGGAGGATGAACTCGTCGGTGGTGCCGGCCGCATGGGCGGCGGCGATGGCCTCGGCGGCGGAGGCGGATTTCGGTCCCTCGCCCAGCACCATGGCGTTCCAGGCCTTCTGCACCCGGTCCCAGCGCTTGTCGCGGTCCATGGCGAAGTAGCGCCCCGAGACGGAGGCGATGCGGGCGCCCCGCGGCAGTTCGGGCTCGAAGCGCTTCAGGAACTCCACCGAGCCGAGCGGGGTGGTGTCGCGGCCATCGGTCCAGACATGCACCGCGACGGGGATGCCGGCATCGGCGAAGACCCGGGCGAGGGCGAGGCCGTGGTCCTGGTGGCTGTGCACGCCGCCGGGGGAGAGCAGGCCGCAGAGCTGGAGGGTGCCGCCGCTGGCCTTGAGCTTCGCGATCAGATCGGTGACGGCGGGCAGGGAGGCGATGGAGCCATCCCCGACCGCCTTGGTGATGCGGGGGAGGTCCTGCATCACGATGCGGCCGGCGCCGATGTTCAGGTGGCCGACCTCGGAATTGCCCATCTGCCCGTCCGGCAGGCCGACATCATGGCCCGAGGTGCGCAGGAAGCTGTGCGGGCAGTTGGCCCAGAGCTCGTCGAAGCAGGGCGTATGGGCCTGGCGGACGGCATTGTCGGCCACTTCCTCGCGCCATCCCCAGCCGTCGAGGATCACCAGCATGGCGGGCTTCGGATGGGACATCGGGGCGCTCCTTCCGGTCAGGGTCCGGAGCGAAGGCTTAGAGCAGATCGCGCATGAACGGTATCCGGGGCGGAGGAGGTTGTGCCGCCGGAATCACTTCGTCCCATGGGCCCTTTCCATCGGTCCCTCCGGCCCGGCCTACCGGAGCTGGCTGTCCTTGCTGCCGCGGCGGTTGAAGCCGATCTGCACCGGCCGGCGGTCGAGCGCCGACTGGCAGGCGACGCAGGTACGGACGCCGGGCAAGGCGCGGCGGCGGGCCTCGGGGATCGGCTCGTCGCATTCCACGCAGTGCGTCGGACCTTCGCCCTTCGGGATATGGGCGCGGGCACGCAGCACACCATCCGTCACGGTGTCGTCGATCTGGTCCTGCACCGCCCCGTCGGGGGCCCAGCCGCTGGCCATCGGGAACTCTCCTCCGGATCTGCCGAAAGCATTGGGAGATGGGAAGGAAGTGCCTGTTTTTCAAGGGCATCGATAGGGGCGGGCGGGAATGGCCACGCCGGGCAGGGCTTCAGCCTTCCGGCGTCTCGGCCGGGGCGAGGGGGCGGCCGAAGGCCTCGGCGGCCTCGGCCAGCATACGCGCCTCCTGCCCGGCATAGCGGGCGGAGAAGTGGAAGGGCTCCAGCCGGCGGACCCGGGCGGCGCGGGCGATCTCCCCGGCGGCACGGGTGGTGAGGTGGCCGCGCCGGGCGGCCAGGGCGGCGTCCTCGGCGGCGAAGGCGGATTCCAGGAAGAGCAGGTCGGCCTCCCGCGCCAGCCGGGCGACGGTCTCGCGGTTCTCCGGCGTGTCGCCGAGATCGGTGCAGTAGCCGATGCGCTGGCCGGGGGTGACGGTGACGGCCTGGCGCAGCAGGCCCAAGGGGAGGGTGCTCGGCAGGGTGCGGGGCCCCTGGCCGCGGGCGAGGATGGGGATCGGATGGTCGTCCGGCGCGTTCTCCTGGACGGCGCGTTTCAGGCCGTTCAGCCAGGGGCCGGTGGGCAGGCCCAGCGCATCCAGCCGCTCGCGCCAGAGATTCACGTGGGACACTTCGCGCAGCAGGTAGCCGAGGCAGGGGGCGCCGTGGTGCGAGAGCAGCGCTGCCTGGATCTCCAGCCGGGGCAGGCGCAGGACGGTGCCGTCCTCTGCCACGCCCGCCTCGCCCGGCTCGGGGGCGAAGCCGGTGGAGAGGCGGAAACGCGTACGGCGCCAGGGCAGCCCGCCGGCGGGGGCGGCCGGGTTGCCGGCGACCTCGGTGACCTCGAAGGCCAGTTCGGCGGCGTAGAGGCCGGCGAGGTCCCAGCTGTAGCCCTGGAGCTTGTGGCCGATGCGGGCGGCGATGCCTTCCGGCCCGACCAGGGCGAAGCGCTTCTCGCGCCCGACGAGATGGCGGAGCAGCGTGTCGAAGCCGATCAGGTGGTCCATATGGGCATGGGTGACCAGCGCCGCCTCCAGCCGCAGCAGGCGGCGGGGGGACAGCACGTGCAGGTCGCCCAGGTCGAAGACCAGCGCGCGGCGCTCGAAGGGCAGTTCGACATAGAGGGCGGGGTCGCCGAAGCGGCCGTTCACCAGGAAGGCATGCAGGGCAGGGCGCATCGGTGGCGGCGGGCGTATCAAGACCGCGCGGGCAAGGGAAGCCGGTTTGCGGTGGCCGGTTCCGGAGGCAGTGGAGGATGCGCCGCATCCTCCACTGCCTCCGGGGCGTTGCCGGGGGATGCGGAGATGTCGCCCGGAGGATGGGCCCAGCAACTGTCCTGAAGCGGGAGCTTCCGTGGGCGCACCCGTGAAGTCGCCCTGGGATGCATCCGGGGGCGAGGCCCGCGCTGCCCGGACGGCCTCTTCGCCCGGCAGCCCGCCATGACGGAGGGCCAGGACGATCCGCGCCCGGGGCAGCACTCCGCCCGCCCGCCCGGTGGCTGGCCCGGCCGGCGGCCCGGCGGCGCATGGCTGCGGCTCTGGCCGCTGGCGCTGCTGCTGGCCGGGGGCGTCCTGGCCTATGCGCTGGGGCTGGGGCGCTATCTCAGCCTGGGGGCGCTGGCGGAGTACCGGGAGGCACTGGCGGTCTTTGTCGAGACGCGGCCCCTGCAGGCGGTGCTGATCTATGTGGCGGCCTATGCGTTCTGCACGGCCTGTCTGGTGCCGGGCACCATCCTGACGCTGGCCGGGGGGTTCCTGTTCGGGCGCTGGCTGGGCGCCGGGCTGGCGGTGACGGCGGCGACGCTGGGCGGGTCGTTGCTCTTCCTGATCGTGCGCTCGGCGCTGGAGCCGCTGGTGCACCGCCAGATCGGACCGCTGGTGGAAAGGCTGCGGCCGGCGCTGGAGCAGGACGGGTTCTGGTACCTGCTGTCGTTGCGCTTCATGCCGGTGGTGCCCTTCTGGCTGGGCAATGTCGCCCCGGCCATGGTGGGAATGCGGCTGCCGGTCTTCGCCGCCGCCACCGCGCTGGGCATCCTGCCGGCCACGCTGGTCTATGCCTGGATCGGGGCCGGGCTGGCGGAGATCTTCGCCCGGGGCGGATCACCCGACCTGTCCGCCGTGCTGTCGCCGCTGGTGGGGCTGCCCTTCCTGGTGCTGGCGGGACTGGGGCTGCTGACCGGCTGGTGGCGGGCCCGGCGCGGGGGCGACGGGAATGCCGCCACCGGGGAAGGAGAGGAGAGGCCGGCCGGACGCCGGAGGCGGCGGGTCAGGCTGCGGGGGCGTGGTTCCCGGCCCTGAGGCGGGCGGTGACTCTTCCTGGACGTTCCGCCGGGTGGCGGCTTGCCGGGAAAAGCCGCTGTCCGGGCGGGGTGGCGCAAAAAATGATGGTCCGGCGCATGGGTTCGCTCCGGTTGCACCGTATCAGGGATGACGCAACCGACCGGTCCCCCTATTCCACCCATGCTCAGCCTCACCCTTTCCGGCCGGATCGAGTCCTCCCTGAGATATTCCCCGTTCCGCCAAGCCGGGTCTGTCGCGAGGGACCAGGCCGCCGAGGTTCCGGTCCAGGAGCGGGACCGCGGGGCCGCGACGGACGAAACCCTGATCGCCTGGGCGGCGGCCGGGGACCGGCTGGCCTTCGACCACCTCTGCACCCGGCAGTTGCCGCTGCTCTACGGCGCCGCCCTGCGCGTCACCGGCCGCCCGGCCGAGGCCCTGTCTCTTGATCACATCTACGCACAGCTCCACCGTAAGGCGAA